>CALCYA010000128.1 GCA_937906165.1 uncultured Bacteroidales bacterium
ACAGCAAAATCCGCCTCTGGGGTATCTGTGGCCTTTAAGTGGGCGTTAATCAAACTCTCATTTTCTCAACAGCACTCACAAAATTGAAGTAAAATTTTGTTATTCAACCCAACACGATAGTATTTAACCGTGCAAAGTTACGGAAAATCATCCTAATACAAGCAACAATTTGTTTATTTTTTTTCACTCAAGTGTAAAAAAATCAGTAATATACATTATTTACATGCCATTTGATTGAAAAGGACCTAAACAAACTAACATTCTGTAGAAAATAGTTCACAAGGGAGTAATAACGATTAAGGCTGCGGGTAAGCAAGTAAGAGCCAAGTTTGCTTGAGCTCTTGCAACGAACGGGAGCAGGCTCAAGCCCAAAGGGATTAAGGCTGCGGGTAAGCAAGTAAGAGCCAAGCTTGCTTGAGCTCTTGCAACGAGCGAGAGCAGGCTCAAGCCCACGAAGTGGGGTTAACGTGTAACGAGACCCTCTCCGCAACTTCGTTGCTCGTCTCCCTAATACAGGGAGACAATAGCTTATATATTCCTCCCCTGACATAACCCCTATAATATTCCTCCCCTGTTTTAGGGGACATTGCGAGCGAGCAATGTTTGCGACGACGGGAGCTTTAGCTCCCCAAAGGAGTCCCGAAGGGCCCTGTCACGCAGTGACTTAGGGGTCTGTTTCGCTAAACGTTCATCGTTAACCGCTCCTCGTTCAACGCAAACCTTTCACCCTTAACCTAAAAAATCAAAAAGGTCAAGAACTGACTCTTGACCTTCTTGATTGTTATTATGCTTTCTTGCTTCTTGACTTTTTCTTCTTGTTTCCGTAACCATAACGGTAGCCATAGCCGTAACCATATCCGTAGCCATAACCATAGCCGTAACCACGACGCTCGGGGTCGGCACCATTGAGCAAGAGTGCCATATTGACAAACTTCTTCTGCTGATATAGCTGCTCGAGGTCGGGCAACTGACGCTTGTCGAGTCTGCCGGCGCGTACTACGAACACTGTCATGTCGGAAACGCGGTTCGAGATATCACCGTCGGCAACGATGCCCACAGGAACATTGTCGGTGACGATATAGTCGTACTTCTCGCGCAGGGCTGCGAACAGTTCGTCGAGACGCTTGTCCATAAGCAGCTCGGCTGGGTTGGGCGCTATTGTTCCGGCAGAGATTATATCTACACCATGACCGTCATTGCTGGGCTGGATGATATCGGATACCTTCACACTCTCATCAATGATGTAGTCGGTGACACCGAGCTTTGCAGCGCGGGTGAGACGCGAGAGGGTGTGCTTGCGGATATCGAGGTCGACAAGAATGACGCTCTTGTTTGCATGGGCAAGACTGAGGGCCAGGTTGCGCGCCACGTATGTCTTTCCGGCACCGGCATTGAATGAGGTAAAGGTGATGACCCTGTGCTCGGCATCCCTCTTCATCATCATCGATATGTTGGTGCGCACGATACGGAACGCCTCGGAAACAAGATCGTCACCATTATGCTTGACGGCAGCCTCGAACGAGTGCTTGCCGCGCTTGCCCGACGCGCGCTGCTTGTCGAGAGGCACCTCACCCAGATACGGGATGGTAACGACACCCTCAAGGTCTTTACGTGTGTGGACACGGGTATCGAGGAACATTATCATAAGGAAGATGACTGCAGGGATTGCCACACCTACAAGACCGCCCATCAGGAGTATACGGTTGCGATTGGGACTGATGGGGCTGTAGCCAGCCTCGGCGCTGTCGATGACACGCGCATTGTTGTCGGCCATGGCCTGTGTGAGGGCATTCTCCTCGCGACGGTTAAGGAGGAACATATAAAGTGACTCCTTGATCTTCTGCTGACGCTCTATGCTGAGCATCTCACGCTCCTTGGTAGGGATTGAAGAGATGCGTGCCGCTGTGCGGTTGATGTTGCCGCGCACCTCTTTCAGGCGCACCTCGAGGCTGAGGATGGTATTATCCACCGTACGCACGATAGTCTGCTTAGTAGCAAGCATGTCGCGGTTGAGGGACTGAACAACAGGGTTGTTCTCACTACTTGCCTCGATATACTTGTCGCGACGCATCTTCATGCTGTTATACTGAGCAATGAGACCTTCAACCTTGGCATCACCCACACCAGTATTGGCAGGAATGAGTTCCGTCTCCTTTGAGGGGTCAGTGAGATACTCCTTCACATAGTTGGCAAGACCAATCTTTGTCTCAAGATCTATCTCGTCATTCGAATGGCGCTGCGATTCGCTGAGGAACTGGTCAGCAGCCTTCTCTACCGTCACAAGCCTATTACTCTGTTTATAAGCCTCAATCTCGCCCTCCACACCACCGAGCTCGTTCTCAATAATGATGAGTCGCTCGTTGATAAAGTCGGCAGTCTTGACAGCTACGCTGTTCTTGTCGTTGATAGCCTCCTCGTTATATACATCGATAAGGGTATTCAGGATATCCTCGATGCGCACAGGAGAACTGTCCTGGAATGACATCCTAATGATAGAAGACTCCTCATTCTCCTGACGGATAGCCAGACGGCCAAGAATACCGGCCACGGTAGATGCCACCGGGCTCATTGTCACAGAAACCTCAACGCCCTCCCATTCTTTTGTATTGAAATTTGTGGGATGTACCACCATGCGGCCAAGCGACAACTGCACGGTATCACCAAAGGCAACTGTCTGGGTATACGCCTCGTCAGCACCAGCTATATTGCTGAGCATCACCTTATTACCGCCCATTGGAGTGACAGTCAATGTCATATTAGCAGTTGGCGAAAAGTCGGAAAACGACACCTTCACCGGCGACTGGGTATAGAGCTCTATCTTGCGAAGTCCGTTCTCATACATATAACCGACATTGGCGTTGAGACGTTCAACAACCTCAGTCATCAGCTTCTTTGAACGGAACTGCAGGAGCTCGTTAGCCACGTTGACCTTGTTGATGAGGTTCTCGTAACGGTCGAGACCTGCCGAAGAGGTTTTGTTAGAGGGGTCCTTGATAATGACCGTCGCCTGACCGAAGTAGACCAGCGGGGCCGACGCGTACTTGTACCATGCCAATCCGCCACAGATGAGAACGGAGAGCACAAACCACGGCCATTTAGACAGCAGATAGAAAAAGAGGTCGAGCAGGTTTACACCCGCCTCATTCTTGTTGTTTGTATTACTCATAGCTATCGATTTATCAAATTAGAATCAGTTTCTGTCAAGATACCACAATATTGTAGTCAAAGAACTAGCGATGCTCAACATAAGTGTTGCATACTGGATGCTGCGATCCTCGGTATCTTTCTTCTTGTATTTGGGCTCCACGTAGACAATATCATTCTGTTGCAGATAGAACGCCGGAGAGTTGAATATCTCTTTGTCGCGGATATCGTGGGTATAGACAATTCGGCCGTCACCAACCTCGCGAATGACATTCACACGGTCGAGACGAGCACGTGAAGTGAGGTTACCGGCTTTAGCAATGGCCTCGATGAGGTTTATGCGATCGCCCTCGACCTTGTACACACCATTGCCGCCTGTAGCACCAAGCACGGTATATTGGAAATTCATCAGTTCGGCAATGACAATGGGGTCATTGATGTAACCACCCTCGACAATCTTAGACCTGATCAGTTCCTTAACCTCGCTCAACTTGAGACCATCGACATGAAGTTTACCCAACTTAGGGAATTCAATATCACCTTTGATGTCAACAAGATATCCCTCATCACTATTCACACCCATTGACGATACAGAACCGTCCTCACGCAACTGTACAGAACCGACTTTGATATTGAAAGGAGCAGCGAGCTCCGGAAAATCGGGCGCCGTAACCTGAATTTTAAGGCGATCGTTGCTATGGACAACAGCCTCGGGACGTGGCAAAAAATCATACATCTTCTCAAACTCCATGTCGTTCAAGTAGACATAACTCTTGCGCGAAGCACAAGATGACAGCAGCATAAGCACTGTCAGGAATCCAATGATTGATAAATTTCTCTTACTCATCTGTTATGTTGTTTGTTGTTATATTCTTAAATAACGGTTAGCGGTTAGCGGTTAGCGTGTAACGTGACCCTCTCCGCAACTTCGTTGCTCGTCTCCCTAACACAGGGAGACAATAGTTTTATATATTCCTCCCCTGTTTTAGGGGAGGTGGCTGAAAAGCCGGAGGGGTTACTTTCAACAATTAATTACCCTCTCCGAGGCTTTGCCTCTCGTCTCCCTAAAACAGGGAGACAATAGTTTTTATATTGCTCCACTGTCACAAAGTGACTGAGGGGTATTCGCTAAACGTTAACCCCACTTCGTGGGCTTGAGCCTGCTCACGCTCGGCATAGTAAAAGCAAGCTTTTCCTCTGCAATTAACTTTGTTGATTTTTCGTTCGCTCGTTGCAAAAGCTCAAACATGTTTGGCTCTTACTTGCTTACTCGCAGCCTTCAACGTTCAACGTTAAGCAAGCACATAAATGCCGCCTCGGCGTTGGGCAAGCACTCCATCACTCCCACATTCACCATGCCTGCAATGTCGGCAACGGTATTGCACAGGGCATCGTACTGCTCCGCGTCGCGACGCACCACCGAACAGCCGGGGAGCAACGCCACAAAAGCGCTCACCTCTGTCTGCTTGCGGTATCTGTTCGCCGGAGCCTGCTGCAAACGCACCATTGCACCCACCGGATACTGCTCATTGCGGTAGCAGTGTGTCTTTCCGCTCCACGGGGAGCCATATACCACCACCTCATCGCCAACAATGCGCAACACAGGGTTGTCATCGTTGAGCAGGTGGCAACCAGCGATATTCTGCAACCACAACCGCGAGTGTGTACTCTTGCCTGTTCCACTCTGCCCCATGAAGAGGTAGCCGCATCCCTGGTGCACCACCACCGAAGCGTGTATAGACACCGCACGATGCCAGACAACGGCCTGCGCGAATGTCAGACGCAACAACGAGCTGAGCGCCTGGCCCGCATATGCATCATCCATGCACAATTGTGCACGTGCAGCAGTAAAGCGTCTGTCGGTCACCATAGTGTGCACAGGCCCCTGCGGGGTATACTGAAGCTCAACGCGGTAACCATCGTTCATATTGTAAAGACGGGTAAAGCCAAGGTCATTGGTTGTCTCGTCCCACAGTTCGCCGTCACCTGCCTGCAATGCATCATCACCCGCCATAAAGCGGAAAAGCACATTGTCACACGCACCTTCATGGCGGAAAGGAGCAAACGACGGCAGCAAAGCCTCGACATCACAACCGCAAGGCAGCTCCACCGCAAAGATGAAACCCGCCACACAGAAATGGTATGTCACTGTCGCTTGCACTGTCCTTTCAATAACTGCCAGAATGTATAATAAGCCTCGCCCGGAGCATATCTGATACAAAATCCGATATTGCGCAGGAACGAGAGCGCCGTATCGCCCTTACGTGCCAAAGCACCCTTTTCGTTGCCTTGCCCGGCGTGCTGACCGAAGTTTCCGCCACGCTGCACAATGCGCATGAGCGGTGTCGCGTCGACCAACCCGTCGTTCCACGGCAGAGCCTCCTGCGGCAAGCCCATCCACTGCACCAGAAAAGAGTGCAGCAACGAGCACCAACGCCCGAGCCCCAAAGAGTGGTAAAGACTCTTCATGCGGACTCCATCGACATCACGGCATGATGCCGAATAGGCCAAAGCTATGTCGCATAACTGCCTGAGACCTACCCCGCGACCCAATGAGTGTTTGAGAATGTGTGTATTCAGAAGCAACAGATTAGGATACGGCGCAAGGGCCCTGACTTTGAAGTCATTATTAATCGACAAAGATAGACATAATTTTTCAATACCCTCCACTATCGGCCTCACTATTTTCACGGACTTTGGACGTTGCAGATCGAACAGCCGGCTATGGTGTTCTATCGTAACTCCGCCCCAACTGAAAACGGTGCTTCCATCGGCACTTGTAGACAGCACACATCCTGCCTCACGGGCGATATTGTCGGCAATCTCGCGCCACTTTGGATTGGGAAAATAGAAGTCGAAGTCGCCGCTCTGGCGCAGATGCGGGTCGGGATACAGGAGTGCGGCTGTATGACCTTTTAGCAGTATAGGATCAATGCCTCTGGCCCTGTAGATGATGAGAAGCGAACCGAGGATATCGTCCAACTGCGCGTTTCGGCGCTCAATGGCATAGACGTGCGCCACCCAACGCACCACAAGGGATTGCGGAGGCATACACTCCTGGGGCAACTGCTCAACACCCTGCCACACGACACCTGCCACAGCCTGTTCACAGGCAATGGAATAGACACTGTCCCACTCGTCGGCCGAGAGGGGGAAGAGTTTTGCTGAATCATTCGAATCATTTCCGGCACATTGCACCACAGGCTGTTGCCACAGCCCGGCACGCAACAGCGCCATCATTGCTTCAAAAGCCCTGCTGTTATTTTGCATTAGAATGATTTTTAACGAGTAATGTGTAAGATTGAGCGAGGAAAGCTCGTGCCAACGAGTGGGTGGAAGCTTGCTTACACACGCAACGAGTGCAGCCGAGTTTCAAGCCCAAAAGGCTTAACGAGACCCTCTCCGCTTCGCTCGTCTCCCTAATACAGGGAGACAATTGTGTATATATTGCTCCCCTGTCCTTAGGGGGCAGTGCCCTTTATGGCGGAGGGGTAATTTTTCAACAATTAATCGACCCTCTCCGAGGCTGCGCCTCTCGTCTCCCTATCACAGGGAGACAATAACATATATATTCCTCCCCTGGCATAACCCCTCAGTCGGTAAACCGACAGGGCCCTTCGGGACTCCTTTGGGCACCTAAAGGTACCGACGTCGCAAGCAGTGCTGTGGCTCCGCACTGCCCCCTAAAACAGGGGCGCAATCAGGTGGCTGAAAAGCCGGAGGGGTAATTTTTCAAATTAATCGACCCTCTCCGAGGCTGCGCCTCTCGTCTCCCTAATACAGGGAGACAATAGCTTAAGGTCCTTAATGGGTGCTATGCAAACGGAAAAGTGAAAGGTGAAAACGGAAACCCCGTAACCCTTCACCTTTAACTCTTTATCAGTCAAGCACAATGCCGTACTCCTTCCACTGGGCGAGCTGTTCCTTTACGTCGGCAAGGGCCACTTCAGGTTCCACCTCATATTTGGCGCAGAGCGCATCGGCAAGCGACTCGGCGGTGAACTCACCCTGCGAAGCCTGCTCCCACAGCCACGCCGCCACGCTGTTGAGCGTGAGAACCTGGCTCATGTCGACATTGCCGCCGACAGAGTCCACAAGCATGTAAGAGTTGCCCAACTTCCTAAGTTTCAGGTTCTTCGCGCGCATATAAAATCAGAATGTCATTAGAATTTCTTTCCTGTAAGGATAAACAGCGCCGAGAGGAAAATGATCTTAGTATCGAGCCAGATGCTGCACTTGTTGATGTATGCAAGGTCCATACGCAGACGCTCGAGCATCTTGTCCATGGTATCGGTGTAACCGTTGTAGAGCG
Organism: uncultured Bacteroidales bacterium; assembly: GCA_937906165.1. Taxonomy (GTDB): domain Bacteria; phylum Bacteroidota; class Bacteroidia; order Bacteroidales; family Bacteroidaceae; genus HGM04593. The sequence goes on from CALCYA010000128.1 coordinate 7,457, forward strand.
TTGCCTCACTGAAGAGGCCCGGACGCATCTGGTAGAGCTGCACATAACGTGGGTCGTGCTCCATGATCTTGTCAATGAAATACTGACGCTCGGGACGGTAGCCCACCATAGACATATCGCCACGCAGAACATTCCACAGCTGCGGAAGCTCATCGAGATGATGCTCGCGCAGGAACTTGCCTACCTTAGTAAGACGGTCGTCACCACCTGTATTGTACAGTTTGGGTTTGCCGTTCTCGGCATCGGTTGTCATAGTGCGGAACTTATAAAGCATGAAAGGCTTGCCGTTCTTGCCGATGCGCTCCTGCTTGAACAGTGCAGGGCCAGTCTTCTCCATCTTGATTGCAATATACGCAACAAGGAAGAAAGGCGAGAACACAATCATGGCAACAACAGCCCCCAAAGCATCGAAGAAGCGTTTCAGACCGCGCTGCACCACCCCCATACGGCATTTGAAGCAAGTTGCCTCGTCTTTTCCTTTAACAGATGTGTTTTCCATTATTTGTCTTTTATTCTTTTTAGTACCAAGAAACACAAAACGGACGCTACTGATGCAAAAATCACCGGCAACGCTCAACCGTAATGCTAATGCCTTTCTCCGCAAAAGAGCAAAAAGGCATTATTTTAGCAGGAATTCCATTCAAGAATCCACTAAACGCCTGCAAAGGTAATAATAAATCTGTTAGAAACGGCAGTTGAGCATTATCTTTTTTTAACAGGCATTCATCCTAATACTCAATACTATGCGTCGTGTGTTGACGATTCCTCTACAGACATCACTCGATAGGTTCTATGAAATCGGGGTTTACTGTTGCCATAGCCATGGCGATGACCCCTTGTATCTGCACCACCACACGTTTGTCGCGTGCACCTTTCACTTTTACGAAAACGCCCTCATACCCCTCGAACTGTCCGCCGATGATGCGTACCTTCGTGCCCTTGGCAAGGTTCAGTTCATCGGGCTGGAAGTAGAGCAGATGGTCGTCGTATGTGCCGGCGACCTCTATGAAACGGCGCATCTGGACATCGGGGACAACAATCTTCTGTCTGCTGCGCGTGTCGATGATATATTGCAGATAAGGCATGGAAATCTTCACCTGCTGCAGCTGCGACGGCACAGCATATACGAATATCAGGTTGTGTATCACCGGAACCAGTTCGCGCTTCTTCTGCCGACCACGCCCCGACACACTGTACCGCATAGGGATGAACGCAGTCATCCCCATCTCCTCGAGTTGGGCCTTGACCTTTAGTTCGCGTCTGTAAGTAGCCCGCATCGCGAACCAGACAGGAGTTTCTTCCATTTTTATAACGATTAACGATTAACGATTAACGATTAAGGCTGCGGGTAAGCGAATTTTTCAATTAAGCGAGTAAAAGCCAAACATGTTTGAGCTTTTGCAACGAGCGAACGAAAAATCAACAAAGTTAATTGCAGAAGAAAAGCTTGCTTTTACTATGCCGAGCGTGAGCAGACTCGACGAAGTCAAGGCTGCGGGTAAGCAAGTAAGAGCCAAGCTTGCTTGAGCTCTTGCAACGAGCGGGAGCAGGCTCAAGCCCACGGAGTGGGGTTAACGATTAGCGATTAGCGATTAACAAGACCCTCTCCGAGGCTTTGCCTCTCGTCTCCCTAAAACAGGGAGACAATAGCTTTGAGTCCTTAAGTCTTTAGTGGCGCTATTTAAACCCACAATGTGGAGTTAAAGTTATAGTTTTAGCTCCTCAGTCACTCCGTGACAGCTCCTCTTAATTACAAATAAGAGGAGCACTTTATAGGTTACCCGCAGCCTTCACCTTTCACCCATAACCCTTTCATATATATCAACACACTTGTCAATCATTTTCTCTTGGGTGAAGAACTGTTCGTAACGGGCGCGGGCGCCTTGGCAGAAGCGGACATATGTGTCCTTGTCCTCCAGCACCCCGCGTATGCAGTTCGCCAGCGACACGGCATCGCCGGGCTCGGCGTTCAGTCCCGACACACCGTCCTCATTCACCCATGAGACTCCGCTATGCGGTATCTTCGTTGCCACCACAGGCTTTCCGCACGACATGGCCTCAATCTGCACAATGCCGAAAGCCTCAGTCTTCATCACCGACGACAGGCAGAAGAGGTCACAGCCGTTGAAGTAGAGCGGCACCTCCTCGTCATGCAGATAGCCGAGCAGCTTCACACGCTCCGTCAGCCCCAGCTCCGCTATCTTGCGTTGCAGCTTCTCCTTCAGCGGTCCCGTGCCGCCTATCAGCACCACATACTCATCGCCCAGTTCCTTGGCAGCCTCGATGAGCGACTCGTATCCCTTGTACTCCACCAGACGGCCCAGCGTGAAGACAATCTTCTTCCCCGGATAACGGCCGTGCAGAGTCTCCGACGCATCAGGAATCGGCTGCATGGGCGGCACACCGATAGGCAGATATGTTATCTTGTCCTGCACATGCTGCAGGAACGGCGACTCCTTGACATACACCGGTGACGTACCCACAATGATGTCGGCACGCCCGATGAGCCATTTCTGCAACGGCTTGTACATCTTCAGCAGCACACGCTGCTTGAGGATATCACTGTGCCAGTGCAGCACCACCTTGCCCTTGTAGCCCGACATGCTGAGTGCCATGCAAGCCATAGGGTCGGGATGATGCACATGGATTACATCATACTCACCGGCAATGGCACTCAAACGGTGTACCATGCTCGGCGAAATCATCGTCGCCGCCTTCTGGACCAACGTACTTGTTGCCATAAGACACGCATTGTCATTAAGGCGTATGCTCATGCTCTTGCCCTCGAACGACGCGCACAGCATATCGCACTGCACGCCACGCCCCGAGAGGCCCAGCATCAGGTCATACATAACCTTTTCTACCCCACCCTTGATGGGATAGAACTTACCTAATTGAAGGATTTTCATAGTAAAATCACTATAGTGATGGAAGGAACGTTGAGCGAAAAGCGAGGAGCGAGAAACGTTGAGCGGGGAGAGGGGAGCGAAAAGCGTTAATCGTTAATCGTTAATCGTTAATCGCTAACCGTTAACCGCTAACCTATATTCCTCCCCTGGCCTTAGGGGAGGTGCCCTTTTGGGCGGAGGGGTCATTCTCAACAATCAATCGACCCTCTCCGCTTCGCTCGTCTCCCTAAAACAGGGAGACAATAGCTTATATTCCTCCCCTGTCATAACCCCTCAGTCGGTAAACCGACAGCTCCCCTAAAACAGGGGCGCAATCAGGTGGCTGAAAAGCCGAAGGGGTGAAGGGTAAAGGGATGAGGGGTGAAGGGAACCCTTAACCTTTAACCTATATTCCTCCCCTGGCATAACCCCTCAGTCGGTAAACCGACAGGGCCCTTTGGGACTCCTTTGGGTACCTAAAGGTACCGACGTCGCAAGCAGTGCTGTGGCTCCGCACTGCCCCCTAAAACAGGGGCGCAATCAGGTGCCCATAGGCGGAGGGGTATGTTTCGCTCATCGTTTATCGTTAATCGTTAATCGCTAACCGTTAATCGCTAATCGTTCATCGTTCATCGCTAACCGTTAATCGCTAACCGTTTACCTCCTCAGTAATTCATCATAAAGCCTTATATAATCGGCATATCTGTCGTGCTTGCTAAAATTCTTTTCTGCATAGTCACGGCACTTAGGCTGATAAAAGCCTTTACCTTTGGAAGACACCGCACGCACAGCCGTCAAAAGACCTTCAACGTCACCCTGCTCCACAATTGCCCCGGTGTCATCGGTAATAGCCTCAATGCTGCCACCCGTGCGGTACGTAACAACCGGAGTGCCGCAAGCAATAGCCTCCAGGTTCACCGTCGGATAGTTATCCTGCCATGTAGGGTTCACAAACGCCTCGGCTGCCGAATACAACTGCGCCAGCTGTCCGATATTCTCAGTACGCTCTATCGCCACAATACCCTCTGGCAGCTGTTTCCTTGTCTTCTCATCAACCCCCACCAGCACAATCACCTCGTCATCGTTCAGCAAGGCATTCATCTTAATGAAATCATCAAGCCCCTTCTCACGGCTCCAGATGCTTGCCACGCCAAGCAATATCTTCCTGTTACCCAACGAATAACGCTCACGCACATCAGCCGCATCATACACCTTGAACACATCAAGGTCTATTCCATTGTGAATAACCCTTATTGGATAATCGGCCAGGAACGATTTCTTCAGTTCACCGCCAATCCACTCCGACACCGGCACTATTGTAAGCTTGTCCTTCGGCATAGAAGTGAACGCTGCCTTCTTATCGCGGTAGTTCCGCGCAGAGCGGTCAACGAACCAGCTTGCCGGGAAGGCAGCACGTTGGGGACAATTGCCGCATCCGCTCTGCCACTTGTCACACTGCACGAACGAATAGTAATAACAATGTCCGGTGTAGAGCCAACAATCGTGTACAGTCCACACCACCGGTATCCCACTCTTCGACAGAAAGTCGAAAAGCAGCTTATAGTTCAGGAAATATCCGTGTATGTTATGAATGTGGACAATATCCGGCTTAATTTCCTTTATACGTTCAATGAACGCACGTGTAGCGCTGTCAGACGACAGGCCATGCCTATCGGTGAGCCTTGTCACTATTCCGTGCCACGCGACACTCAGTCTGTTGCCCACCGGCACCAGCTCCGAGGCACAAGGCTTCTCGCCGTCGCGTCCGTAGCTGTAAGCAATATAGCTCTCCCAGCCATTCTCCATAGCCAGTTCACCCACCTCCTGCATTATTCGCCCGGTAGATGTAGACACCCTCACGACAGGGTTTATCTGTAATAGTTTCATAATATAATGTTGAACGTTGCCACCCTCTCCGCTTCGCTCGTCTCCCTAAAACAGGGAGACAATAGCTTATATTCCTCCCCTGTCCTTAGGGGAGGTGCCCTTCAGGGCGGAGGGGTATATCTCGTTAATCGCTCCCCGTTCACCGTTAATCGCTAATCGTTCATCGCTAATCGCTAATCGTTTCAAACAACTCAACCCACTGTTTCATCACAGCCTCCTCCGAGTAACGCTCCGTAACCTTCACAGCCGCGGCGCCCATTGAACGGCGCAATTCATCATCCCCCATCACCCGCATCATGGCATGCGCCAGCCCCTCTATGTCACCGTTAGGCACAATCAGACCGTTGCATCCGTCTTCTATTATGTCACGCGGACCACATTTGAAATCAAAAGCCACCACAGGCAATCCACAAGCCATAGCCTCAATCATAACCATGGGGAAACCCTCATAGTTGGAGCTCATCACCAGCATAGAGCTTGCCGCATATTCGTCCGTTATGCCCTTTGTGGGAGCATTCAGCGCGATACGCCCTTGCAGACCACGGCTGTCAATCATCCCCTGCAACATCTCACGCCACTCGCCCTGCCCGTAAATGTCAAGGCGCCAGTCTGCAAAGCGGCTGTCACGGCACACAATGTCCCACGCCTCAACCAGACGGTCAAAGCCTTTCTGGTAGTCCATGCGCCCCACAGCTATAACCCTATGACTCCCGGTCGTTGATTGCGGTCCCTCACTCAACAGCGCAGCGTTAGGGATTACTGTTATGTTCGGGATATCACCCCAGTAGCCCTTATCCTCCTCGGTAAGCACCACAAAGCGGTCGAAACTACGCACAAGGCGCTCGTCCTGACGAGTGCGTATCTTGTCAATAAGCCCCATGAGCCCTCCACGGCCATACTGCAAGCGGAAGAACTTACAGAAGTGCAGTTCTAGCACCTTGCGGCTGCCATCCTTTATGTCAGGGATGAACGACGACTCCGAGGGGAACAACGACACCACAACGTCAGCTTTCTCGCGTAAAAGCAACTCCGTGAGGCGCTTGCGGTGCAGGCGGCGGCGCTTCAGGTAGCCCATAGTCTTACCCATCACCCCCTTATTGTTATCATCGGTGTAGTTTATATCCAAGTCAAGCATCCTCACCTGCGGCGGGAACGCATAGAACGGCGGACGCCCCTTCTGGTCGGTCGTTACCACCGTAACATCCCAGTGCATCACCTCCACAAGGTAACGCACCTTGTTCAGCAACACCCTTTCCATTCCGCCAGGGTTACATACGTTGCAAATGCAGTATATCAGTTTCATAGAAATTTCTTAACAACAAACATATCCTTCCACAGCGAGAAACGTTGAGCGTTGAGCGAAAAGCGAGAAACGAGAAACGTTGAGCGGGGAGCGAAAAGCGAGGAACGTTGAGCGTTGAGCGAAAAGTGAGCATCGTTCATCGCTAACCGTTAATCGTTAATCTTTCATCGTTAATCTTTCATCGTTAATCGTTAACCGCTAATCGTTTCTCGATCAACATCCTCCTTGCTTTCAACAAATAAGAACAATGCAAACACAAGGAAAATATCAGAAGAAACCTTTATCCAACCAACAAAATTCACAAGTACAATCATCCAAAACAGCAAGGTATACTTTGGGTAGCTCCTGGAACAGATTGTTGCAGCCGCAATAAATACTAAAGAAAAAGCTACCAGACCAAGGATTCCAAAATAAAAAAGGAAACGGCTATATCCCACATCTGTGCCCATATAGTAATCATATATAGGGCCAAGATAATAATAGTCATCCTGCGGAGTACTAAAATATCCATCGCCTATCACCCATGTTTTTATATTATCAGGCCATATAAACATATGTTCAAGACGACTATTAGATCCCACGTCCCATTCACCTTTTTCATACAAGCTGAAGAAACCTTCAAAAGCAAAACGTAATTTATACTGGATAGCAGGATCTGTATTGTATAGATATACCAATATAGGAATAAAAACAAGCAAAGCTATAACAAATACCTTAAATACTGCAGCAACATTAGAGCTGGCCTCCTTACCGTTCCTATTGATAAAATAATACATTATCCATAACACAAATGCCAATATGACTCCTACGTTTGTTGTTCGGGCAATCATAGAACCATATACAGCTATAATTATGAATGAAATCATATATATGCAACGCTCTATATTTTTATGTCCTGATTTTGGAGTAACCAAAAAGAAGGCATTCATCAATAGTACAGTACAGAACTTCAGGCCTGCAACATCAAGCGCACATCCGATACCGTACAACCTGCTTTCGTGTTTGCCCATAAAACCGGTTGAGACCATAAAACCGTCAACAACATCCTTAACGGTATCGTTAGCATCAATCAATTGGGCAAGAATACACTGCGCCACACACACAGCAATCAAGAAATTGCCGACCATACGGATTGTAACATTCCCGTATGCCCACTCCATTGCCTTTACAACAACATAAGCACCACCAATCCAGACCCACATTGAAACAAAGTATGAGGCGTATGTATAGTCACTGGTGTTGTTTATTACTGTAGAGATATAACCGAACATAGAAACCGCAAAGCCAAACAATGACATATAAATCATCTTCTGGTTCAATCTCGCGTTTCCAAGTTTTGCGGCCCTGATGAAATATAGTACAATAGAAAATGCCGCCAATGCCTTTTTGGTATTGACTGACGGCAACAATGCCGATTCAAACGGACAAAAATAAAGACTGGTCAATATGGTAATGCATATTGCCAAAAATATCTGTTTCATCTAAATTATTTACAATATACAAAGACAAGAAACTACAATCCCTTGCACAAATCCATTGCGGCACCTATTGCCACGTCCATATTATAATATTCCCAATCGGCAAAGCGGCCAGTAAAGTAAAAACCCTCACTTACCAGATGTTCCTTCAATGATGCCACCATGCCACGAGTATTCACATCCTGGATAGGGTAAGTATACTTATTATAGTGATGGTCAAGATACTTGGGATTCATCGGGATACGCTTCAACTGCTCTATTATTTCTTCCTTTGAGATTTCATCGGTGAACTCGACAGTAGCAGTCATCTTGCCCTCGGCATTGTTAGAGGGTGAGAAATTACCGGTACATATAATCCTGTGCGAATCGTATCTGCTGTCAGGCAAATATATCCAGCTGTAAGGGTTGGCTTCAATCTCACAGAATACAGACGTTGTACCATGGTACTCCAATGAGTCAATATCTGCAGCGAACTGTGATATGTCAACTCCTTTGAGCAATGACGGCAACTGTTTGATGTTTCCACAGAATACCACTGCGTCAAACATCTCACCGTTTATGCTCCAGCCATCGGACACACGTTCAACAGACTCTATCCCGGCATTGTAACGCACATCAATATCCTGCGCGAGTTTGTCGGCGATATATTGCGACCCGTTCATCTTCTCATACCAGAATGTCGAATGGACAAAACTCTTCTCCTTCACCTGGTTTATATTATTGAAGATCATCTCCTGCACAGTGGGCATAGGCAGCTTGCCATAGAGCCAAGACAGAGGAACATTCGTCAGCGAGCGTCTCCAGACCTTTTCGTTGTAAGGTTTGAAATAAAGTCGGTATAATGTCTCACCAAAACGGTGTTTGAGGAACTCCTCGAAGTTCGATGGCTCATATCCTTCATTCCTCGCGATAGTCAACAGGTCTTCTATAAACGCCTTTTGAGTTTCGTTGTCGAACAGATATATGTGATTCTCGACAGGATAAGGGATGTGCTTTCCGTCGGCCATAAAAACCACAGAATTGCGGTCGGCCTTCACAAACTCCTCTTCACGCATGAATTTGCTCCAGAACCAGTCAAGTACATCCTGACGCTTGGAGTTGAACACGTGACCGCCACACAAATGGTAGAGAGAGCCATCTACACGACGGCAACGTATAAGACCACCCGGTGTTGCTTCCTTCTCAAAGACAACAACATTGTATCTATCCTTAAGCAGATGCGCAGTTGACAATCCCGAAATACCGGCACCTATTATTGCTATATTATTTCGTCTTATTTCCATTTTGACAACTTTATTGGGTGTAAATAGAGTTTGCCTTCAGGAAACTCACGGAAGAGTTTCTCCAAAGAGTTGTTGTATTCCTCAAGTATTTTGAAATCCTGTTCAAACCACATTGCTCCAGGCTTTAGTTTGACATCGTTACCAAGTTTTATATTATCAGCAGAAAGTATCAGGGCTGTAGGAATAGCCATCTCTACAAAAAGACGGGTTGCTGCGAATGCACCACAGTAGTTTGCAAATTTAGGCATCACATCTGCAGGAATCAACAGAATGTCACTGTACGCCCTAACCAACGGATACTTCAATTCACAGCTTCTGGTCAACATCTTGACAAAATCCTTTTTCCTGGGGTTACGCAACAATTCCTTGCGTGGAATTGGAGTATATGGCAACTTGTGGAAATCAAATCTACGCTGTGCCTCTTCCTTGGAAGGCAAGATGCCTTTCAGTTCTACCCCCAATTGGTCTGGAGTGTAATCGAGAGCATCAATGATTCTTCTCCACCAACGTTTTCCGCCATTCTGGAAACATACAATCTCGTCAATATATGAATCACTATAATCTATGCCCATCTGCTCCCAGATAGAGTGTTCATTGAGCGACGGATTAAGAATCATGTCATCAGCCACAACAAAGAAGTGGGTAAAACCCAAATGTTTCAAATGCGTATAAGCCTGTGATATGTAGCCTGAGAAACAATATGACGATTCATATACAGGTATCACGTCATTCTCATTACCGTCATAGAACGGCATGATATGATAAACGTGCGAAAAACGGCCCGCGTACAGTTCCCTTATACGCTGGATGTTCTTGTCAAACCTGTGGTTATATATTACCAACAAGGCTATTTTCGTTTTCATCTTAAATTACTTTTGTTATTTATATACGATTCCGTAATATAATTTTATCACCAATATATAATGCAGCCAAACAATCGGCAGAAGATGCTTTGCAGCACACCATTCTATCAGCTTTATACGTTTATTTACCCCTTCGGTCTGCCATATGAACGCATTTGACTCAGGAAACCACTGATGCCAACGTTTATAGCTCGAGTACTTACCATCAAGCAGGAAAGGCCATTTCATAAGTTGTTTAAGGGCTGAGTATTCACGACGATAATCAATATGAGCGAAATTCTCGTCAATATATTGCGATAGACGGTAACAGTTGTGACGCAATGCATCAAGTTTCTCCTCATTATATGTCGCTGTCATCTGGTCCGGATTCTGCACATAGTTATATAGAGCCCTGTTCACATATACACAGTTACAAGCGTGCAGGAACACCATAATCATTGTCAGGTCCTCACCCATTGACTTACCATCGGGGAACTGTATATCATTTTCACTATAAAGCGACCTACGGCATAACTTATTCCAAACATTATACTTCATTGTTCCCCGGAGCATACCTCTTACAGCATCTTCAGGTGTTGAGAAATCGGGTTGCGCAATAACCCTTTTCTTGTGTTCAAAGGTTATATAGTAATCGCACCATGCCACATCAGCATTATTCTTCTCTACAGCCCCATACAACACCTCGAGAGCATCTTTCTCAAGATAGTCATCACCGTCGATATGGATGACATACTCACCAACGGCATACTTTAGGCCCGTATTCCTTGCCGATGGGAGTCCTTTGTTTTTGTCATGGGTAACAACCTTTACATTCAGTCCTTTTGCCGAATATTCATGTATCACCGTCTCGAGCACCTCGCGGCTTTTGTCCTTTGATGCGTCGTCAATGAAGATAAACTCCACACCATCGACAAGGGTCTGCTCAAAAAGACTTTTGGCACATCGTGCAATATATTTTTCAACCCCGTACATTGGGATAATTACACTTATTTTCATACTGCAAGATTTTGTTTTCATTCTTTCTTCGAGTTTACACACCCTTCAAAAAAGCTATCCAGCTGGTGTCTGTTTGCCCGGTATATAAACCCAAAAAGTATCCTTTGGAACATTCTGAATACATCCTTCGAAGAGCGGTCCATAATCTCCTTATAGCTCATATCCTTGAACTCCTCCGCAGAAACATAAGAATCGGGATCAATCTTCAACAAGTTCATAGCCATCTCGAACGAACTTGGACGCATCGCACGGACATGTATCCAGAAGAAACCGACGAACATTATACGGTATGGATGCACAAACTGCTCAATAATAGATTTCTTACTTATACTATAATCAGGCATTTTTGTAAAATATGTCTTGTCCGTAACCTTGAACATCACTGTATCACCCTCGCCGTTGAAAGGTATTCCCGATTCCAGGTCACCGACCTTATGCCCCACAGGAATCATCGTCATTCCGTTTTCCAACACATTCACACCCGACAGAGAGAAGCATACCTTACCGTGGGAGAAGGCATATTTTGCATAACCCAGATAAGACGGATATAAAGCCCTCAGCAGCCAAGTCGGAAGCAGAGGCAACACCTTGTTGCATTTTAATGACAAACGACGGTAAAACGAAACATATGCATTGAACAACTTGCCTACAAATATTTTCGGTGTCATCTTCATCGGCTCACAATTCCTCATAAAGTCACACCAATATTTGAGCGTATCAGTGAAGTACACCTGATCGGCATCAATCTTGAGTGCATAAAGCGTATTAACTTTCGACAACGCAAAATTACAATATGAGCACAACAGGTTTGGCGAATCATCCGGCAATCCCTTAACCATCTCATACTCTTCCCTTGTAAGGTTTATGCCATATACTTTATGAGGATACTCATATCGGCGAATCTTGTCAGGATACTTCGCCCTCATCTTTTCTATCTCCTCTACAGAATTATCTGTACAGTCATTATGGACCACAACCAGTTCGTCAAGGGCATCAATACACGACTCTATGCATCTTTCAATGAACATACCGTCGTTCTTGACACGCATTATACCTGTAACTCTATTCTTTGTCATCATTTATTGAAGCTAAATATTCTACCGAAGATTCTCTATATCTCTTTATTCTGTCTTTTAGTCCGCTAAAGTCAATGGTCAACGACTTGGGCTCAAAATCCATATCAACAAGTTCCTCCTCAAGACCCAGTTCTGTAAGCAAGTCGACATAACGCACATCAAGTCCGTCATTCAGTTTTATCGCATAGCAGGGGGTCTCCATCAACATTGAAAATACCGTTGCGTGATACGACGTGGTAAGGACACATTTTGCATACTTTATTATTGAAACAAAATCCTCTACAGTATACTCCATTGTCCTCAAATCTATAATCTCACATTGCATTTCTCCAGCCATTACAAGAGCCTTTTCCTTCAGGTAATTGTTGTTACCGACAACAGGCCTTGCCTGGTAAATAGCAATAAAGTTCCTATCCTTCCAACTGTCATTTACCATAGAATCCCAAAGGTCTGCATCGGCAAGCAAAGTAGGGTCAATGGTAATCGGCAGCTGTATACCGGTCATTTGCCTTACCATCTCAGCATTACTCAGTTCACGGAACGACAGTTTATCAAAATTACCGATTATCTCCGGTAGTCTTTCTTTGCCGAACTCATGCAATGATGTAGTACTTGCACTCAAAGAATATCCAACAACTTTACTCTTGGGAGAATGTTTGAAATAGCCCAGATAGAATTTATCCTCACCACCCACACACTGGTGAGTCCACAATTGGTCACTACCCACAAGATAAACATCAAACCCTTTAGGGACTCTTCTTCGGCAAGAGGCTGTAAGGTTGAATTTCCGGATAAAAGCCTTGAAAATCCGCTTCTGCTGGTTGATAACCCTCCAACGGATCTTGGATTTCCTCACATAATCAATTATAGCCCTATAATCCCCTTTACTTAGGAAATGCCATATATAATAAATACTGAACGGGCTATAAACAGCCTCGGTCCATTGTTGCCTGTAGTCTATCACCCAAACATCATGCCCTTGTTTCTTCAGATATTCCTGTAATGCATAGCACTGCAGCACAGAACCATAATTATATGCCCTATGGACTGTTATTATTCCTATTTTCATTATAAATTAATCTACTCTGTCAAATAATCTTGAAATATTATTGCGAATAATATCGCAGAACTTTTGGAACAATGCGGACAGCAACACTAATAATATCAAATACATTGATAGTTTGACTCCAAATGAAATCTCTATTGAGAGTTGCAATGTTAAGACACTTATCAGTTTATGAAAGAGGGGTATATAGGCGCAATGAATCAACAGCATAGGATAGCTTATTCGCCCCAACCATAACTGCCATTTTGAATGGAATATATAATTCAACCACGATTTATCCTCGAAGCATGCTATGATGATAAACGGTGATAAAAATATCACATATCTATCCAAACAAGCTTCTGTACCAGTCGCAACAAATATCAACACAATTGCTACAACACTTAATAGATTAATTAAAAATAGGGAAAAAAAAGACTTAATGCAAGACTCCTGATATATGTATGCATACATTATACCCACAGACATGGAACAGAGACCTCTCAACAATGGCAAATACACAAAGCCATTTGTTTCCCACCTCACAACACTGTCGCCTGTTGAAAAGAAATATGTCAGCCCACACAACGCCAATGCCGGGATTAAGATATTGTTTGCATATTTAGAGTTACAATATAATAGGGCATATAAAAAGAAACTACCAACAAACAAAACATTTATATACCAATTAACCGGATTAATTCCACCTTCAAACAAACCAATAGATTGTATCATGAAAAGTTCGGGCAACAAACTACTCAATTGGCTTGATATAAATGCATTATTTGTGGGCTCTTTAACAATATTTATAATCAAGGTGATTAATAAAGCAAAAAAATATTCACAATACAAACGCTTGAGGCGTTTTTTTGCAAAACATAAAGGAGAGTAATTATTCTTGTTGAAATTCAGATACAACAAAAAGCCCGATTGAATAAAGAAAAATTCTACAACAACACTATGGGAAAATATATTTAACGTGTTATCGTGCCAAATTGCTATTATACAAATGAATAAAAAACGGAAAAGTTCTAAACTGCTTTTCATAATTGCGATTTAAATATATTAATTCATATCTACTAATTGAAGCCATCATAATCTTGCATTGATTCATGCAACAACCTTTTGGGAGAAAGGAATTCATCACTTATAAGACTACGTTTATCATCGTATAAATCACACTCTATACCAGCCAAATCCAGTAACAGATGCGGTATATCATCAATTATATATGGTCTATCTTTTGAGTTTGCAACACGTTTAACCACATCTGGATGTGTTTGAATATATTTATCTGACATCCAGATAAAGAAAGGTACTTCAAAAACGTTTCTTGCAATCTCTTTTGTTATTATAGGTTCGTGACTTCTTCCTGTATAATCGCGGTAATCATAAACTTCTTCACCATGGTCCGAAAAGAATATTACAATCACATCATCATTTCTGAACAAGTCAATAATTGACTTAACAACCTCATCACCATACCTAATTGCATTGTCATAATGAGATAAGAACTCTTTTTGACGTAGATCTAGATCTGTTCGATATCCATAATCACTCACAGAGAAGTACTTCTTTTCTTTAGGATATCTATCCTTGTATGCGATGTGCTGTCCAAGAAGATGAAATACCGTTAATGAATACGGCTTATCCTGCTCCACAATTTCTTTATAATCTTCTACCAACTGACTATCATATTCATACGTTTTATCATTTGTAATATTCCATAAATATTGCCTTGTTGAAGGATGAACCAAATAATCATTTGCCATATTATAAACATCGTGAAAGTTACCTCCACTTACTTCCTGATTACTTATTAAAGTACAAAAATACCCGGCTTTCTTAAATATTGCAGGGAACAACGTATTTTCCGCCCAATACATTCCATTTTCTTTATTCCTGAACGAAAATATATTCTTCATTACAATAGACGTCAATCTATCAGTTGTTATCACATCTTCCATTATATAAAGATTCTTTTCTTTCTCCAAACAAGGGTTTGTTATCAAAGGATAACCATACAGATTTGAATGGTGCTTATTGAACGATTCTCCTATAATTACGACAATATTCTTGGATCTGTATTTACAGACATCATAATCTGTTTTTTTTAACGATTCAACCAAAATAGGAACATCACGTAAGCTGAGTCTGTACAGACGGATCGCATCATACAAACACGATGAAGACAAATAGCAAGTTGAATAAAAGGCATATTTTCTAATTCGACCGATCTCGTCTATATTATATTTATGCCATATAATATTCCTCCCTTCACGAAAAAGTCCCAAGCCTACAGAAAATACAACAACAAAAGACAACAATACCTTAATCAGGTAGTTGCTCATACTAATTTTCTTTATATCTAATACCCCCCCCTTTTGGCATATTTTATAATCATGATTATTTACTCTTACCAAGAAAAAAGTAAACAACAATACAATTATTACGTATATAGCAAATTGTTTATTAACTACGTATGTCGACAAAAAGCCTTGGATCTCCGTAGCGTTTGTTTCACAAATTAATGCAATTATTGATGGAGTAATTCTTGTACTAAAAAATAAAATTACAAATGTCTCTATAATTGTACATACATAAACAATAGACAATATTATGTTCTTAATCCAGTTCCTTTCCCTTGTCAAATATACAACTACACACAACGTATATGCTCCAAAGAAAACAGCTGGCAAAGCTAATATACCATAGTTCTGCAAAAAAGGGCTAAAATTCTTTATCCAATAAAACAAAGGAGGTAAATACAATAATAAGATAAGAGAAATAAAAAACTTTTGATTTTTTATTATTGGTGTTACTATTTTACATACAAATATTCTAATCCCCATATCAACAATCTCTTACTAAAAATTTACAAAACTTTCACGATTTTAATCTAAACATATACAGCCTTGCCTTCCTGACCAACAGGAAAAATTCAGCCACGAATCTTAGATTATGTGACAATGCCCACATCATAATCTTGATTTTTGTGTTTATATACGGACATGTCCATATAAACCTGTGGCTGTCCGGGTTTGTATACAGAAATTTATTATAAGTACTTTTATCCAGAACATACTCCTGCTCGCTCTTAAGTAATTTCCAACTCAAAGATTCTGCATAATCCTCGTAAGCACCTTCTTTCTTAAAGAAATTGATTACATCCAAATTTACCCAATGTTCCTTTTCATAATGTTCTGAAGTAAAATTATGCAAAGCAGAAGACTCGTTAATCCTGTTATAGCAGTAAAATGCTTCGGGTACATAGGCAACCTTTTTAGCATAGAACATTATGCGCGTAGCAACATGGTAATCCTCGCAAAAAGCAACACCCTGAGGGCAACGGACCTGTTTGTCATCGAACAGTCTCCTTTTTGCCAACACATTGCAAAGCGAAGTCCATTCCGAGGCAATGAAGTTATTAAGGAATTTGACTTTATCCGAATCACAATCAGCAGCCTTCCACACCTTCTCGCCCGTAGCAAAACACATCTTTATATCACAATACACAATATCAGCATCTTCGCCTTTAGCCTTGTCGAGCATGTTATGGTACATCTCAGCAGCAATCCAATCGTCGCTATCAACAAATGTCACCCATTCACCTTTTGCATTATCGAGTCCAAGATTACGTGCTGAACTCGCTCCTCCATTCTCCTTGTGGAATACACGTACACGAGAATCTTTTGCAGCATATTCATCACATATTTTACCTGAGTTGTCTTTTGAACCGTCATTTATAAGCAACAATTCAAAATCGGTAAAGGTCTGCGCAAGAATACTATCTATACAACGATGAAGATATTTCTCAACGTTATACACAGGAATAATTACTGATATTTTACACATTTTTATATGTTCTCATTAATTAATACTAAATAGCGTATATCTCTCCACATCACCATTATCTCTGAAGCGCAAGCCAACAACATCCATTATTGTATATATAAAATCTTCGGTATTGAATACCCTATCCACAGTCTCTATTATTTTATTATACACAAAAGAATGGTTTTTCTTATAAGTATCGGTCATGTAAACCATAAATGGAATCCTCTTGCCGACAGCAATATCGTCCCCACGCGCATGCCCAACATAATCATCACTTGTTTCATATATATCTATTGAATGGTCCGAGAAATAAAATACTATTGCGTCCTTATCCTTGTATGAATCCATTATGCTACCTACAACATAATCATTATATAGCACAGAATTGTCATATGTTGCACGATTATATCTTTGATGCTCTGGATATGCCTCGTAATCCATAGGGCTGAAACACTCATATTCTGCCGGATATCTCTTGTCAAAGGCATAATGATTGCCCATAAGATGTATAATCTGGAATTTGCTTTCTGCATCATCAAGCAAAGAAGGCAATACATCAAGTATCAACCCATCATAATCACCATTCTTTGAAGGCGAAAAACGGTTTCCCACAAATATGGCAGTATCGGAGAGTGCTGCATACTTGGCCACGACATTGTCGTGCCAACCTTTAGAACTTTGGTTACTTACCCATTCTGTCCTGAAACCTGCCACATCCATAATCTCGAGCAATGTTGTACACTCGTACCAATTGACATCATCTCCATATTCTTGCCTGTATGTACTCATCAAGGACTTGAATGTAGGCACAGTATTCTTTGCCGGTGACATCACGTTTCTGAACACAAAAAGCGACGAATCTTTCTTCAGTTTCCACAATAAAGGATTGGTCTCCTTATCATATCCATACAGAGACATATGAGACTTTGTAAGGCTTTCCCCAATTATAACCACCACATTTTCGGGATAAGTTGCAGAACCCCCATCTATTCTCGGATTGGTGTAATACATCCTTAAGTCGGGGGGCGTTGTCGTAGATAAAAAGGTATACACTTTTCCTATACTTACCAATCCCAAGTTCTTTCTACTCCCGCATAATATATTTATTAGCGACAATACAACCAATATCAGACAAGCAACTGAAACTCGCACTCCCAAACGAGGAGGCATACTCTTCAATAAACGATATACTCCCCAGACGCCAAACAATCCCAATAATGGAAGAATCATCAACCACCAAGAAAAGAATGTGCCAATAAACTCTACAGCCTCTTCATTGTTGGTCCCCAATATTACTGCCGATATTTCCCTGTCAAAAACACTATCATATACATACAAGCAGAAAAAGTCAATCAGGTAGTTCACAACCAACAAAATGGTAATTATTACCGCATATACTTTCTTGCACAAGCCAGACAATAATCCCCAAAGCAAAGCAAGGAAATAACAGATAACATAGTGATGCATTGCGATATACACTCCTTTTGGGAAAGACTCAAGTATAGCAAATGCAATAATCTGTACTGACGAGGAGAAGAGGAACGAAAAAAGGAAGAAGGACAAATACCTTCTAAAGGGTGATAGTAAATAGTTTAGTAGTTTTCTTAGCATTGTTATAGTTTAAATGCCCAATATTTGTATGAATATGCTATCAGTCCAGTTATAATCATACACAAGAATGCATAAATTACAGGATAATTATAGAATCTAGAAGCAGACTCGCTGTTGATTTTTTCAAACAATAACTCCCATTGAACCACAATCAGTCCTACAGAGAAACAACTTTACCTTTTCAAATACAGTTTTTGACATCATAAGTCTTTTATATTAATAGACATAGCAATCCCCATTACCGGCTGAGGGGTATGTATTTAGCCCATAATCTAACCCATAACCTCTATTACTCCCCTGTTATAACCCCTCAGTCGGTAAACCGACAGGGTCCCTAAAACAGGGGCGCAATCAGGTGCCCTTCAGGGTGGAGGGGTTATTTTCCAACAATTAATCCACCCTCTCCGAGGCTGCGCCTCTCGTCTCCCTAATACAGGGAGACAATAGTGTAAATATTCCTCCCCTGTCCTTAGGGGAGGTGCCCTTTAGGGTGAAGGGGTTTGTCTCGTTCCTCGCTCAACGCTCAACGCTAATCGTTAATCGCTAACCGTTAATCGTTAATCGCTAATCGTTCCTCGCTCAACGCTAATCGTTATCTCACGCTTGTGCTTCAACGGAATTAAGGTTTATAAGACAAAGAACCTTTGTCGGTTCAATAACAACAAGAATGTAACGTGGTCTTCTCTCAGGTCTTACCTTGACAATGAAATTTCTCATAATAACAGATGATTGTGGTTTTACAAATAGTAGTTTTGGTGTGAAGGCATACGCCTTCAGCTACTAAAACAATCATCTGTTACAGAAAGTTCACGAGATTTATGTTAAAGAATAATAAAATTACTTTTTCTTTTTCAGCAATGAGAACAACTCTTTTAAATTGGGGTCATTTCTCAGCAAGAACCAGTATATTGTACATGCTATCGCAGCACCAGATATTAATACTAAAACCGGGGATAACTCGGTAAACGTTAGTACAAATGCAGGTGAAACAGCTATTGCCGAGAAAATAAAATACTTGATAAAGTCCCTGACCTGTACAAAATAACCCAGGCCGAACAACTTACCGGTGTAATAAGTATTTATTACCACAGCAATCTGCGTGTAGATAGCCCTTGACAGACAAATAGCAAGCACGCCAAAAGGAATTGCCGCCACCAGCATAGAGATTGATATTGTTTTCTTAATCACCTCAAGGCGCAGAACCAAATCGGAACGTCCTTTCACATAAAGGATATTCAGGTTCAGCTGGCAAAGATGGTCGAACATCAAAGCAAAACAGAATACCTGCAAAAAGATTACCGACTGCAACCATTTCTCCGTCAACAATGTCAGGATAAGAGGTTTTGCAAGAGCAGCAAGCAGGAACATACCAAAGAAAATAACCAACGACGTCACCGCTATATATTTTCGGTACACCTGTATCAGGCGCTTGTCATCATCTTGTATTTTAGAGAGAATAGAATATGTTACACTCTGCAATATCGCAGTTATGTTTGTACTTGGAAGATTTGCCATACTTTCACCACGGGAATAATATCCGAGGTCTTTGGCTGTGTAATATTTGCCGATAATCAGCGTCGTGAGATTGCTATAAACCGTATGCAACAGACTTGCTGTCAGTATCTTGCTTCCAAAATTAAATAGATACTTGAACGATTCCTTGGAGAACTGCCACTTGGGATACCACTTGGTAGCGAACAGCAGCAGCATGGTTCTCAAAAGATTGGCGAACACGCCTTGCCACACCAGACTCCACACACCAAAATCATTGTATGCCATAGCAATACCGACAATACCGGAAAGCGTAGTTGTTACAAGGCTTATAATGGCCTGCGACTTAAAATCAACTGCGGCAGTGAGCCTTGCCGTTTGCACTATTGACAAAGAGCTGATGAACATGTTAATGCTCATCACAACCACAATGTCTTCAAGGATGGGAGTATTGAAAAACTCGGCTATGAACGGAGCTGCAAGAGACAGCAACAAACAAAACACGAGGCCTACCACTGCATTAAAATAGAATGCAGTGGAATAATCGACATCGGTACAATCCTGTTTACGTATTAATGCAGAGCCAAAGCCACTGTCTATAAATGTCTGGGCTATGGCAAAGAAGATTGCCACCATGCCTGTTACACCATAGTCGGACGGCGACAAAATACGCGCCAAGATAAGCCCTATCAGGAAACTGATACCTTGTGTAGAGAAGCGACCTATTGCACTCCATTTTACACCGGAAAGAGTCTTTTCTTTAAGTTCACCCATAGACTTTTATAGTTTAACCGCCCAAAACCGATACAAATATGCAATAAGCGCTGTAATAATCAAGCAAACGAATGTATAAATCACCGGATAATCAGCAACAAACGCTCCACCTGATATACTCGCAATTAATATCATAGGAATCCTTTGGTAAATGTATAGCGGAAATAAATTCTTTCCACACCACAACAAGATTGGACTATTTAGTTTTAATTTTAATGTCAACAATAGTACAAAGGCACAGAAAGTTACAGTAAAGGCATTATATACAAGCCCCCTAGCAAAGAGAGGTAAATTGCATAACACTATCATAAACAGCACAATTACTGTTAGCATTACCCAATAATGACGACAGACAAAAGGTTCTACGATATCACGATATTTAGAGAAAAAAATACCGGCAGAATAACACAGCATTGTGTTGTACCAATAATCTTGTTTAAAGAAACTAAGCAAGATCATCATCAACAAAGACAGGAGTAGACAAACTAAAGCATTAAGTTTCCTGTTGTTACTACATGAAAATGAAATATAGGTAACTAAATAACACAACAGAATTATAAAAATATACCAATTGCTGTTACCTACAGTTTCCCACCCCGTGAAAGCCAACAGGCAATGTTGCAAAGAGAAATCTGCTCCTACAAAAATTGAAACTACTATAAATGCCAACACAGCCACATCAAAATTCAAAAGAGTGTTAAGGATTCTGTGTTTTGGAATAGCTGCGATATAAGCATTTCCTTTTTTCTTGATAGACTCCATTATTCCGTATCCGGAATAAAACAGGAACATCGCAACAATCCATTGACCTATACGATTATGGACCAGCCAAAACAAATTACAGAATTCTGCACCGGACTTTACGGTATAAGGTACAACATGCGATATAAATACCAAAAGAATGAAAAACCCTTTAACGGTATTAGTCGTATCAAATGTCAGGTATTCTCTATTGAACCCTCGAGTATATCGTACTGCTGTTATAGTAACAACAAACAATAATAAATAAAATATCAGCATAAGCCTCAACAAAGTTCTTTCAACAATATATCCATAGTGTTCTGCACAACACTCTTGCCGTTTGGTGGAACAAGGTATTCCTGTACAAATTTTGCACGCCCGGGTTTCATTGGGTCAATGCCACCAATGACAGTATTCTCTATAAAATCAATTATATCCTGTTTGTTACGCCCGACATAATGCTGTTGCATTGCGAGCTTACCAAAATCGGCCATCTCGGCAACCTGTTCTTCAAAATTATCGGCAATATACATTACAGGATTACCCGAATAATGGTATTCAACACAGAAAGAGCCACAGTCGTGAATCATGGCATCGGACGTCATGAACAAGTCAACAAACTCACCTGTATCCAATTGGGTATTCTCCATTGAGGCCCACGCATTATAATACTCTTCAGCCTTTTTTTCACCCCAATCTGGATGTTTCGTTAGTTCCGAAAACAATCGTGGATGCGGTTTAAATGCCAATTGTAATTTATCAGAGTAATGTTTGGCGACATACAACATTAATTCAGACATCCAAAGAAAGTTAGATTGTGTTATTGGCCCTCCTGAAAAAATTGTAAAATGAGGAGCCCAAATAAGCCTCTTCTTTGGTGATTGCTGAGGTTTCCAAACATCGGTATATTTACCTGATAGAAAATCATCGGCAGTTGGATACCCGACTATTTCCACGTTTCGGTCTTTATACCGTGCAAATTGTCTTGCATCCTTTCTATGAAGTTCTGTAGAATAGAAAAGTTTCCAAGCTGCACGATGCAATGGCTGATCATAAGACCAGGTGTCCTTACTACGCCAAAAAGCGTACGGATAGTAACACAACAATTTATGATAGAATTTATTATATGAGAATTCATCTGGATAATACCCCCAATATGGTTGAGGGTAAAAAAGCAGATCAGGATTCAGTTCATTTTTAACATCTAATAAATTTCCGTTATATGTTCCGAGGAAATATGGGATTGACTTACTATCAAAATAACTGCATAATTCCTCTGTATTGTATTGCTTTTGCATCTCATCCCAAACAATAAATGGTTGAATCACTATTGTGACATTAAAACGGGGATGCTTGCTCAGCGCCTCATACAGATGCTGGTAACGCCACATAGAAAGCGACGCTGCAAAAAACACAACATTTATTTTCTTCTTGTGTCTTAAGCGCTTTACATAAAACCATTGATACAATGGTAAAAAGCGTAAAAGAATATCTTTTATGAAAGTTTTTATCTTTCCCATAACCTAATCCAAAAAACTCCTCCCTACCAGGTTACTTGAGTCAACACAGGTGCCATCGGGAAGGATATATGTTATTTTGTCCACCAGCTGCTTGTAATTGGCAAGACTATCGAGCCTGAACGAAGCGAACTGGGTGCCGACACGCTTGGGGGCGAAGAAACGCTCGCCTACAACGCAAGCAACGGTCCACAACATTTCGCGCAAACGGTAATCGAATGCCAATGTTCCCTCACCGGCCTCGATATTCCGCGAGAAATCCTTAAAAAAGACGTTGCAACGGTAACTGCACCGCATATACTCGACACTGCCGGTAGTGTCCATGCAACAGATATCGACAACCACCGTGCAACATGAGCGGGAGGGATCAATATATATGACCGGTGCACACTGCACTGACACATCGCGTTTCATGGCCTCGGTAAGGTTCAGCCCCGGAGTGAAACTTATTTGAGGGTCGGATATGGTGACACGGCTAACGTTACTGGGGTCGGGCTCGGGAAAGACTACCTCTTCACGCTGTTTCTTTGAGCGCGGACGCTTGCTGACAAAGACCGAGGGGTCGACACTGCCAGGCGACAATGGCTGCACATTGGCAGGGTCGATAGTGTGATAGTAGAACGATGTCTTGGGCTCGGTTGAACTGAGATCCCAGCAACTCCACTTCATGGGGAAGTAGTTCTTAAAATCCTGCCAATGTCTGACGAGGTCGCTGTCGTACTTGAAACGCCCCTCGTCAAGGGTCACAAACGGGAGCATGAACATATAAACCATATCACAGGTGTAGAGCAGAGCCGTACAATAAGGGCTGTAGGGTACTCTTTTGTGATTGAGGAATATCTTGCATATGGGCT
The DNA here is from genome assembly GCA_937906165.1 of uncultured Bacteroidales bacterium. Classification (GTDB taxonomy): domain Bacteria; phylum Bacteroidota; class Bacteroidia; order Bacteroidales; family Bacteroidaceae; genus HGM04593. The sequence goes on from CALCYA010000128.1 coordinate 31,101, forward strand.
GGACATTCACTCCGTTTATATATGCCTTGTAGACCGATGGATAGACGGTATCGAAAAGTTTGCCGTTTATCCATGATATGGTATTGGCGAAATGGGGCAATTCCTCGGCTGGCAAAAGACCTATGACGCATTTTACAAGTGTTTTGTAGATGTCGTTGTCATATATGGGCTTGCTGCCGTTGATGCGCAACGACATAGTGCCGTCGGGGTTCTGGTGCAAATCGGCCTTGCTGCCATTGACTATAATACGGGGATTGCCATCGGCATCACGACGCACAACAAAGTCGCGTCCTTCGATCTCGGGTATCTTGCCATCCTTGTTGGGAACGCTGCATACGACACGGTTCTGTTCCATGTGGCTTGTAAAGCTATCCTCTACCTTCGACAGCCTCCCGTTGCAGGTGTCGCACTCCTCGTTGCAGAAAAGAGACCTGTTGCCAAGAGCATCGGGGATAGCATGGGCTACATTCTTGAACTTAACCTCGGGCATACTGCGCCCGCAATAACGGCACACACGTTTACGCTTGTCCGGTTCGCCGATACGGACCTCCTCGTCCTCATAGCCAAAATACAGCGTACCGTAGCGCGTTATCGCCAATCCTTCTGTCGCAAGGAAACGAGTGTGAAGACGAGGTTTATACTCAATACCACGGGCAAGGCAAATAAGACGCAGACGATAACTTTGTATGTTCAGGTTTTTGCTCTGAAAATCACCAAAAGGCAACTCCGGCTGGTGCGACACGAACGCGAAATGCTCGTCATCGGCCACACTCTTGAAGAAGTCGTTCAAGCGGTTTACATATTTGCACTGTTGACGCCACTTTGCGATGAACTCCCCAAGCGCCTCGCGAAACACAGGTGTGCAACACAGAAAGGCTGCGAAATCGTTGCCCTCGAGCATACCGGCACCGGTAAAAAGAGCAACTGTCGCTGCAGAAAGTTCCGGCGAATCACCAAAATTGAATGTCTTGATGGTTTGCGCCGTTAACAGCTTGAACATCATAACTTATCCTGCACTTTCATTGCAGTAGCATTTTCAATGCTACTAAAAGCGCGCAACATGCATGCGCGTTGTGTGTTATATAACATTGCGCACGGAGTGTACACGAGTATGCGCGTTGTAAAACCGCGAGCGTGTGTGTTACGTGTTATGTGCCTGCGCGCGTAGAAAAGCAGTGCCGAAAGGGCACAATCTCAGGGAGCCGGTTTTTAACGGCAGTGCATACCTCGGGGGCTTTGACCTCCAAATAAAATATTGAAAATCAATCACTTGCAAGTGTTTTTCGAAATTTACCGGCACGCACCGGTGCATAGCGCGCAACCTTAGAACAATGGCCTGAATGACAGTGGTTTTCAGCAGGCCGATAACTTGTTTAAGGATAAAATATTACACGAATTTGAGTACAATAAGCACAAAATAGTGTAATATTTCTGCAAAAATATGTATTAATTTGCTAACAAACAAGAAAATAGAGGGATTTAACGTATGAACGATTAGCGATTAACGATTAACGATTAACGGTTAACGATTAACGATTAACGATTAACGATTAACGATTAACGATTAACGGTTAGCGATTAACGATTAGCGATGAACGATTAGCGATGAACGGTTAACGAGACATACCCCTCCACCCTGAAGGGCACCTGATTGCGCCCCTGTTTTAGGGGGCAGTGCGGAGCCACAGCACTGCTTGCGACGACGGGAGCTTTAGCTCCCCAAAGGAGTCCCAAAGGGCCCTGTCGGTTTACTGACTGAGGGGTTATAACAGTTGAGTAATATATATGCTATTGTCTCCCTGTATTAGGGAGACGAGAGGCATAGCCTCGGAGAGGGTGGAAACGATTAACGATAAACGTTTAGAGGACTTACCCCTCAGTCACTACGTGACAGCTCCCCTTGAAAAGTGGAGCAGCTTATTATCTAACGAGCGTAAATTAAACGAAAAAACGTTTTATCTCTCCTCCTTAATCATTCATCATTCATCATTAATCGTTAACCCATCACCCTTTATCCATAACTATAACCCTCCCCACCACCGTGTTAATAGATGTTAAACAAAAAGATTTCTTGTTTTTGTATTTGTTTGTGTTATACATTTATTATACTTTTGATAACAGTTACAAGAAATGAATCCCCTAAAACTCAAAAAAGAGAAACATATGGACTTGACAATTGAAAGAAAACAGACCGCTTTCCGCTTGAGTTCGGACTTGCTTACAAAGCTGCGTGAAGCTGCAAGAAGAGAAAACCGCAGCTTGAACAATTACGTTGAAAGCGTGCTGATGGAGGTTGTATACAACAACCCGAACAACCTCACACTTAAAGCTATGAAGGAGGCAAAAGAAAACCGCGGACTGGAAACGCTGAAGAGCGATAATCTTGAAACATTGATTGACTCCCTATAGGACAATGTACACCCTAAAAATCACAAGTCAATTCAAAAAGGACTTGAAAAGAATACAGAATAACGCGACTAAGATAAAGCACCTTAAGGAAGTTCTTCAGCTGTTGGAACGCGACGGCATGCTACCCGAGAGGTTCAAGCCGCACAAACTTGTTGGCGGCTACGAGGGGTTCATGGAATGTCACGTTGAAAATGATTTATTGCTTATATGGCTTAACCTTGAGGAGATGACAATCAACCTGGTACGTCTCGGGAGCCATTCTGAACTTTTCAAATGATTGACGATTAACGAGACCCTCTCCGCAACTTCGTTGCTCGTCTCCCTAACACAGGGAGACAA
>CALCYA010000129.1 GCA_937906165.1 uncultured Bacteroidales bacterium
TTGGGTTGCGAAAAGCAAAACGAGTCAATGACAGTGCAAATATAGAATGACAATTTCGCGATTTGGTTGTATTTATATTGAACTCACATTAAACAAAGAAAGCGCCCGTTCAGGGCGCTTTCTTTGTTTATTTACTCGTTATCAGTGGAGATTACTTTACAAGTACCTTTTTACCATTTACAATGTAGATACCGGCCTTTGTAATGTTCTCTACGCGGCGGCCTGTAATGTCGTATATAACCTTTGCACCGTTCTCTACAACGATATCGTCGATTGAAGACTCACCGGCTACAACAGTCCAAGTGTATGTACCCTCACAACGCTTGTTTTTCTCATGCCACATCTTGTTGGGATAGCCCCACTCGTCAATGTAGTCCTCTGCTGCATGGTCAACGACAATCTGTGAGAGGTCGAGTGTGTATTTGCCTTCTGCTGTGATAGGTGTCGCTGCGTACTCGTAACCTGTCCATTCGGCATTTACAAGGTACTCGATCTTGGTTCCTACATTAGACATTGAGTTATAGGTCAGTTTGTAATCCTTGTCCTCGCCTTTCAGTACGATCTCGTTTGAAACCATCTGCCAGTTCTCATCGAAAGAAAGGGTAACATCCTGATTGAACTCAATGATAACTTTGTCAAGCTGGTTCACGACACCCTCTACCGGTGTAACACCAAGAATCTTGAGCTCGACAATCTCGAATGTGAAGAGTGTCACGTTGATTACGCGCTCTTCGTTGGCTGCGCCGTCCATTGTGAATACGCCGGCAGGAATGTAGAATGTGTATTCGCCTTCCTCTGTCATTTCTTGACCGAATGTTACAGTGATGACATTCTCCTTGAGTGTTGCTGTACCTGCAGCCTCACCACCTCCGGGGAGGTATACCATAATACTTTCAGCACCCTCAACCAACTTCACCTCATTTACGTTCTTGAATGTTATCTCAAGGTCACCAATTTCTTTCACTCTTTCGCCATCCTTGTAGTTAGTAGAGAATGAGGGAGCTGTATCAAGAATCTGGAAACTGAAACTTCTGCTTTCATTTATACCGCCATCTTCACTAATGAACACGCCGGGATAGACATCCAGATTGTATCTGCCAGGAGCGGTTATCGGTGCCTCAAGTTCAAGAGTTACGCTCTTCTTGTCTTCGCTGATGGTTGCCTTCTCCTTGACTTTTGTTACAGGAGTCCAATAGTTATCAACAATGTACATTCCGCTTGCCGGTATCTTTACATCAGCAATAGGTGTGCTGAATGTGAAGACAATTTTGTCAAGTTGCGTTGTAGCTTCGCTTGGTGATACACTTTCTATGGCCAACGATTTGGCAATTGTGAATGTGAATGTCTGCTCGGGGAAAACCTCGTTGTCGGCACTTGTAATCACTCCTGCCGGGATGGTGTAGCTGTATGTACCGGGAGTATTGATATACATGTCTACCAGACTCTCTTTGCCGTCCTTCTCGTCAATGACGGTTTTCTGCTCAAACATGAGCATCACCATGCTCTTTGACATATAAGGGTCTTCGTAAACGCGTGTAAGCTTAACGCCTTCACCGGTCTCGTTGTTCTTGACCTCGATACCGCCCTCGGGGAGTGCGACCGTTACATTCTTGTTGAATCCGAGCTGGATATAGTTTACGCTAAAGACAGACGCACCGTTCTCCGGTGATGTGTACAGCAATGCAAATGCATCTTCCTCTTTGTCCTGTGCCATTGCTGTTCCAAGCACGAAGAACAATGATAATAAAAATAGTGTAAATTTTTTCATAAATAAAAAGTTTAGTTAATTATTCTGTTTATCTCTGTAATATTTATTCGTTTTACATTGCGAATATAACTCAAAAAAAGGTCGGTTGTTAGTTTTGTGCTGATAAAATGTTGCTTTTTTAGTATTTTTTTATGAAAAAAGATACGGTATGTGTATAAAAGCAACTTGAATTCAATATGAACTCAACGGAATGCTTAATCGGGCATGGCCTTTATCACCTTATGTCTTGTTGCAAAGGCTGATGCCACGAGTGTCTTTGAGTTTTCCATAAGATGCGGTCGGGATTTTCAAATATGCCTGTTACCTATGTAATTCATACCTGACTAATGCTGTTTACAGACAATGGCTCTGTAGAGTGAGTGCTCCATCCTGCTTTCTTGTAAGATTTCAGTTCGATTAACAAATTTTAACCGTGAATCTTGTTGTGTAACGAAAAAAAGTAGTTTCTTTGCGTCAGTAACGAATAAAATTAGTTGTGTATTGTATGAAACGACTTACCAATCGCGAGGAATTCATAATGAAACTCCTGTGGGAAAAGGGCCCGCTCTTTGTCAGGGAGATGTTGCCGTTCTTCGAGGAACCGCAGCCTCATTTCAATACGGTCTCTACAATTGTAAGAGGCCTTGAGGATAAGGGTTACGTGGCCCACAAGGCTTATGGCCCTACACACCAGTATATTGCCGTTGTGGGTGAGGAGGAGTATGGTTCAATGAACATCAACAATGCTGTGGGGCGTTATTTCAAGAACTCCTATCTGGCAGCGGTCTCTTCTTTGGTAAAGGAGGAGAAACTGTCGCTCGATGACCTCAAGGAGCTTATTGAGATGGTGAAGAGACAGAGAGAAAAACTTTCAGAAAAGTAATCGGGTACAATGGGTGCACTGCTTATATATCTTATGAAGTCATCGCTGATGCTGGCGCTCTCCGTGGTGCTCTTCATGCTTCTCATGAGGCGCGAGACATTCCACGGCATAAATCGTGTGCTCCTGCTTGCGGTGGTGCTTCTGTCGTTGTTGTTCCCGGCAGTGGAGTGGGAGGTGGATACCCCTATGGCACATATCATGGGCTCTGTCGAGCAGATGGTTATCTCCGCTGACGCGACTGTTGCTGTGGGGCAGCCGCTTGCTGTAGCAGTGGATGCCGGGGAACAGACCGGAATGTTGCACTGCATCATGTACATATATCTTGCAGGGGTGTTGCTGCTTGCCGTACGCCTTATATACATGTACATACAGGTGGCTTGCCTGGTGCGAAGGGGCAAACGCGAGGATGCCTCGCCCTTCACCACGCAGAGGCTGCGCCTTATGGTACACGAGGGTGAAAGCCGCCCATTCAGCTGGTTCGGCATCGTCTCAATCTCGCGTACCGACCTTGCCGAGGCAGGCAGGGAGATAATAATGCACGAGGCGGCCCACATACGCCGCGGACACTCGTGGGACGTGCTCTTTGCCGACCTTGTGGTCATAATGCATTGGTTCAACCCGTTGGCATGGGTGATGAAGGATATGCTCAAGGATATTCACGAATATGAAGCTGATAGTGCCGTGTTGGCTGCCGGCGTCGACGCTGTTGACTATCAGTTGCTTATTATAAAAAAGGCTGTTGGCGCAAGGCTCTACTCTATTGCCAACTGCTTCAATCACAGTATAACTAAAAAACGTGTAATTATGATGTGTAAAGAAAAATCAAGTGTGTGGCACATTGCAAAGGCTTTGTACGTTGTGCCGTTGGCGGTTCTTGCCGCTTGTACGTTCTCTTCACCAAAGAGTGAGGAACCTGTAGTAAAGGCCGCAGAGAACGAGGTTGCCGAAGTCAAAATCGTGAGAGTGGCGGGCAATGAGATCCCGGAACTTAACGTGACGTCATTTGCTGCGGAACAGCCACAGGCTGATACCTCTCCGGTTTATGAGGTGTGTGACCAACAGCCCGAATTCCACGGAGGTATGAATGCCCTGATGAGACATCTGACCACCAATATCGTTTATCCCAAAGAGAGTATGGATGCCAATGAGCAGGGTCGGGTGTTAGTAGCGTTTGTAGTGGAGAAGGACGGTTCTATCAGCGATGTCAAGATTGCAAAGTCCTCGGGCTTTGACCGCCTTGATGCTGAGGCAGTGCGTGTAGTAAGGGAGATGCCGGCTTGGGCGCCGGGCAAGCACGAAGGCGAGGTTGTGCGTGCCAGGTTTGTCCTGCCTGTGTATTTCAGGTTGAAATAGACAAGGAATATACCCCGTTGATAAACTGCATCTTTTTATTCATCCCATGTAAATTATGGTGACCCGGAAGTCACCATAATTCGTACACACACCGACATAATCTATGAGAAATATCATATTCCTGTTGCTGCTTACAGTGGCGACACAGATGGGCTATGCCCAGAAAGAGACAAAGAAAGAGCGTACGGTCGCGCTCTGGGGCCATACGGTCGATTGTTATACGCATGCGGGAATACCGGGCGTGAAAGTGACGCTGATGGCGCCCGACAGCACCGTAATCGACACAATGGAGGTCACGTTCTCTACTCCATACAGGAGCACCAAGCCCGATGCTTACTATAAATTCATTGTCCCGGCACGCAAGGCAAGATACATAATCCGCGCTTCCCATCCCGGCTATGAGGACTCTTATGTGGATTATGAGATAAAACACATTGCGCGCAACACATATTTCGATGCCCCCTGGCATTATATGCTCAAGCGCATGAGCAGTGACCTCGACGAGTTTGTGACCACTGCCACAAAGATTCGTTTCTACAACGACGGCGACACTCTTGTCTAAAATGCCGACGCGTTCAATCTGCCGCAGGGCTCCATGCTCGATGCGCTTATCGCGCAGCTGCCCGGCGCCAAGATCAATGCTGCCGGTGAAATAACCGTCGACGGGCGCAAGATAGAGAATCTCACACTCAACGGAAAGGATTTCTTCAAGGGGCAGAACCGTGTGATGCTTGACAATCTGCCGACATACGCTGTAAAGAATGTAAAGGTCTACGAGAAGTCCACCGAGACGAGCGAGTTTCTGGGCCGTGAGGTTGAGGAGAAGGTCTATACCATGGATGTGCTCCTCAAGAAGGAGTATCTCAAAGGCATAATAGCCAATGCGGAGCTTGCCGGCGGTACCGAGGAGCGTTACCTTGCGCGACTGTTCGGCTTGCGGTATACCGATAATTCGCGTATGGCATTGTGGGGTAACGTCAACAATATAAATGAGACGCGCCGTCCTGCACGGGATGGAAACTGGGCGGCTGACAATATGCCCGAGCGTGAGACAACCACCAGGAAAGCGGGGTTCGACCTGTTGATAGATGACAAGGACAAGCGCTGGAGTGAGAGTGCCAACGTTACCGTGCAGTTCAATGAGTCGGAGACAGAGAGAGCCACAGCCGGTGAGCGTTTTATGCCTTTAGGCAGTATACATTCGCTCGGTTTCAACAGAAACAGCATGACCAAAGGGCTCTACATCTTCGCCAACAACGACTTTACTCTTAAGAAACCCTTCCTGCTCAAGAACAGCCTTAGTCTGCAATACATTTCATCGGATTATGATATAATGAATGCCGGTGCCACTTTCAGCAGTTCGCCCAACAGCTACGGCAGTGTGCAGGCTGTGCTCGATACTCTCTTCATGCAGACGTCTGACATCGGCCTGCAGCGCATCGCAATCAACCGCAACCGCACGACGGGAACAAACGGCAACGGTCATTTCTATGGCAATTATTACCTCAAGGCAACGCATAAACTGGCGAACGGTGATGACATTATTCTCTCTTTCGATGGCCATTATGTGAAAGCCGACGGTGATGCACTCAATACCAGAGAGTTGTACTATTATTCCGACGCGCGCAGCGAGAACCGCAATGAGCGTACCGTGGAGGAGGACAAACAGCTGAAAGGGTATTTCAAGTTCGATTACAATATCCATTGGCTCAACAGCTGGAATGTCGCGATATATTACAACCTCGATGCCGAAAGGCGCGATGTGGATACACGCTTCTACCACTCGGTACTGGAGGACGAGGCTCTCTCTGCGATGACATCGTCGGCGTTGTCGTCAATACCGACCACTCTTGACGAGGCAAACAGCTATGCATACAGCACCACCGCTTACCTTCACCGTGCAGGAATCAACCCGTGGTACTCAAGGTCTTGGGGAAAGAACAGGCTGACATTCTATCTGGGCTTGCCATTGTCATTGCGCGAAGAACGTATCGATTTCGCGGGAGCAGGCACTGCTGCCGGTTTTACGTTGCGCAAGTTCCTCTTCAACCCCTCTGTCTCTCTCTCTTATGGAGTGGACAACAGCAAAAAACTCTACCGCCTGAACTATGACATGAAACAGACAATGCCGACGCTCCTGCAGATGGTAGATTACACCACAAACAGCAATCCGTTGTATGTGAACAGGGGTAACCCCAATTTAGGTGTCTCCACACTGCACAAGCTTGTGTTGCAGTATAACAGGCGTTACGACAAGCGGCAGGCGCGCTTCAACATCTGGTCAACAATCAACATACACAGGAATATGAAGGCCCGTCACACCTCTTACGACCCCGAGAGCGGAAGATATACCTACCGCCCGACTGATGTGAACGGCAACTGGCACTGCGACATAGGTTATAACCTTTATACAACCATTGACAAAAAGGAACGTTTCTCGTTGTTTACCGAGGCGTCGTTCGACTACGACCACAATGTGGACCTCGCGCTGCTTGAAGGAAGCAATGAGAGTGCGCGTAGCATTGTCAGGAACTATCAGGCCACAGAGGAGGTGAAGTTTGAGTATAGTGCCGACGGCATCACAGCAAGCTTGGGCGCGAAGGTTATCTGGCGCAGCGCCCATAGCCGTCGCAGCGGCTTCGAGACAATCAACATCTTTGACCACAGATACGCTGCGACGCTTGTCTACCCTCTGCCCTACAAGTTTACTCTTGCAACTGACCTCAATCTCTATGCCCGCAATGGAAGTGCAACGGAAAGTATGGACAAGGCCGACCTTGTGTGGAACGCCTCCCTGTCGAGGCCTCTGGGCAAGCGTTGCTCGATGCGCCTGCAGGCGTTCGACATCCTGCATAACCTCTCGGGAAAGAATGTCGTCATCAACGGCCAGGGACGTACCGAGACATTCGAGAATGTGCTCCCCTCATACGTGATGCTGCATCTGCAATATAACTTCAATTATACTCCCAAAAAGAAGAGGTAGACGCGGAGCGTTGGCTGTTAAATAACGTGAGTTCGATATAAGCTAAATCAAATCGCGAACCTGTCATTGCCTTTAGCCCCTGCGGGCGGCGACCTACGGTTCCGACAGAGCGT
>CALCYA010000130.1 GCA_937906165.1 uncultured Bacteroidales bacterium
TGATTTTTTGTTGTTGTGGCCTAACTTCCTTCCAATCCTGTTGTTGAGCAGGTCGATAATCTTGTCGCCTCTTTTTGCTAAAATAACAGATTTTGTTCCCTTTGTCAAGAGAAAAAAAGTTAAAATCCTGTTAATCATGTTAAAGGAACTTCTGTACAACAATTCTGTCTGTTTGTTGCACTATTCCTCTTGTTTTCTTAACTTCGCACATTGAAAAAGAAACCGACTGTAAATGAAAAAATACAACTTCAATGCAGGGCCGTCGATGTTGCCGCGTGAGGTGGTGGAGCAGACCGCAGCAGCTGTGCTCGACTACAATGGCATGGGGCTGTCGCTCATGGAACTGAGCCACCGCTCGGCGGAGTTCAAGCCAATCCTTGACGAGGCGCGTGCGCTGCTAAAGGAACTGCTCGATGTGCCGCAGGGCTACGATGTGCTGTTCCTGGGTGGTGGTGCGAGCATGCACTTCTGTATGGTGCCGTTCAACCTGTTGGCCCGCAAGGCTGCATACCTCAACACAGGTACCTGGGCAAGCAAGGCAATAAAGGAGGCGCGTCTTTTCGGTGAGGTGGTAGAGGTCGCTTCGTCGGCCGACAAGGCTTTCAGTTATATACCTAAGAATTTTACTGTCCCTGCCGATGCCGATTACCTGCATGTGACATCAAACAATACAATCTACGGAACCCAGCTGCGCCGCGACATTGATTCGCCGGTGCCTCTTGTGGCCGATATGTCGTCCGATATCCTGTCGCGTCCTGTGGATGTGTCAAAATACAGCTGCATCTATGGCGGTGCACAGAAGAACCTCGCGCAGTCGGGGCTCTCGTTCGTGATTGTCAGGGAGAGTGCGCTGGGCAAGGTGGAGCGTGCAATACCTTCAATCCTCGACTACCGCGTGCACATTGCCAATGGCTCGATGTTCAATACTCCTCCCACGTTGCCCATCTACACTGCGCTCTGCAACCTGCGTTGGGTAAAGGAGCAGGGTGGCGTCGTGGAAATGGAGCGCCGTGCTGCGGAGCGTGCTGCGGTGCTTTACGATGAGATTGAACGCAACAGTCTCTTCCGTAGCACGGTGGCCGATGAGGACCGTTCGTTCATGAACATTGATTTTGTGATGTCGTCGGGTTATGAGGCTCTTGAGGAGCAATTTGCGGCATTTGCCGCGGAGCGTGGGGCTGTGGCTATAAAGGGACACCGCTCGGTAGGCGGCTTCCGTGCGTCGTGCTACAACGCGATGCCGATTGAGGGCGTGCGTCTGCTTGCTGCCTGTATGAAGGATTTTGAAATGGAGATAAAAGGATAACAATGCTTGAAGAGGATATATACAAGACCATAGAACAGCAGGGTGAGGCCATCTACACCGAGAAACGCAGCAAGTTCCTTGCTTTTGCCATTCCTGTGACCACCATTGAACAGGTAAAGGAGCATCTCGAGGTATACCAGAAAAAATACTACGATGCGCGCCACGTGTGCTATGCCTACCGTCTGGGTGAGCGTGGCGATCAGGAGCGTGCCAATGACAACGGCGAGCCGTCGGGTACTGCCGGCAAGCCTATCTTAGGGCAGATACACAGCAAGGAACTTACCAATGTGCTGGTGATTGTGGTGCGTTATTTCGGTGGTGTAAAGCTTGGTACGAGCGGGCTTATAGTTGCCTACCGTGCAGCTGCGGCCGAGGCTCTCGAGGCTGTGGAGCACGTCGAGAAGACTATCAATGGCGAGATAATCCTCAAATTCTCATATCCGCTACTGAACGAGGTGCTGCGCATTGTAAAGGAAGAGGAACCTAAGGTTGTTGAACAGGTGTTCGACAATGATTGCCTGGTGCGCCTGTCGATGCGTCTCTCGCGCCTGCCGCGTCTGCTAGAACGTTACGAAAAGCTTGTCATCGCAAGTAAGAATGACCTCAAGATAGAAAATCCTGAATAGTTGTCATGAAAAACAGCCTGCAATTTTCTGATCTTCTCTCTGCCGTAACCGTTGACTGCAAGGACAACGGCAAGGAGTTTGTCGTGACCGATAGGATCGAGGCGATAGAGCATCTGCTGCAAGGGACGGAGTATCTTCTTGTTGCACGTGAACCGCTTGCATTGTTGTTCGCCAAACGTGTGCCGCAGGAGAATGAAAAGGTTGTGCTTGTGTCTTCACACGTCGATTGCGTCTACAACAACTGTTACTGTAGCGATAATGGTGAATATTACAAGGGTACTTTCGACAATAGTTTCGGCAATGCTGCCGTGTTGTGGTGTATGCTCAATGATTTTTTGCCCGCAAATGTTGTGGTGGCGTTCACCGGTGACGAGGAGAAGGATTCACACGGTGTATATCAGGCGCTTGAGGCACTCAAAAAGTACGGTTGCGAGCTCTCTTGTACCATTGTGCAGGATGTCACCAATGTGGGGTGGGAGAGCGGTGCGCTCTTTACCATTGAGAATGATTGCGGAATAGACCTCATTACAGCCTACAATATGGTGTCGTTGCTTGAACCATATGACGGAAAATTTGCTTTCCGGCATTTTGCCGAGCCCGATGAGTCGTGGGGCTATGCCCGGTGTGGCGTCCCTTGTTTCACCCTCTGTGTGCCTGTAGGTGGCAATCTTCATGGTGATGAAGGTGTGCTCCTTCGCAAGGAGTCGGCTGCAGAGTATTGCAGGGTGCTGGCTCTTCTGGCTGGTTTCCTTGCCTGATGGCTGTCATTTTAGCGCAGAAGAGATTCTACCCTGTGGTCAGGATGACAAAAGCGCAAGATGATAATCATAGTTTTGTCATGCAGGAGCGCCGCGAACCAACGGTCGACGCCGGTGAATGTCGGTAAGCTTCTAATTCCCAACTTTTTATATAAATTATTTAAATATGTGAAATGACAATTTGGTCGTTTCGTTTTTTTTTTTTTCTTTGTGGAATGTGGGGCGGTGTGCCTTGTACAGCCCTTTCGGTGTGTAATCTTATTTATTAACTAACTATATTTTTATGAAAAAATTATTTACAGCTTTAGCTTTGTGCGGGTTGTTGGCTCCGGCAGCTACAATGGCACAGTTTCAGATGAAAGATGAAGCTCCTGCCAATCCCGACAATGTGCCGGCTCCGGTGCATCCTATTCCTCATGAACGTCAGATGAAATGGCAAGAGACCGAGTTCTATGCATTCTTCCACTATGGTATGAACACCTTTACAGGTTCAGAGTGGGGCTTCGGTAACGAGGCGGAGTCAAGATATGCTCCAAAGGCATTCCCTAATCCAGAGCAGTGGGTGACTTCGGTAAAGGCTGCCGGAATGAACGGCGGTATTGCAGTGGTAAAACATCACGACGGTTTCTGTCTGTGGCCGACAGCAACAACTGAACACAGCATCAAGAATGCCGGTAATGAGGATGGCCGCAATGCCAACATACCTCAGCTGTATGCCGAGGCGAGCCGCAAGCATGACATGAAATACGGCTTCTACATCTCTCCGTGGGACCGTAACTCTGCCCACTATGGTAAGGATACATACGTTACGGAGGTGTTCCTGAAACAGTGTGAGGAGCTGGCTGAATATGGTTCAGACCAGTTCGAGATGTGGTTCGACGGTGCACGCGGCGGTGACGGTTACTATGGCGGCGAAGGCGGTACACGCGAAATTGATGCCGACATCTACTACGATACTCCTAACCTCCGTACCCGTGTCCACAAGATTGCGCCCAACTGCGTGCTTTGGGGAGTGGGCGGTGAGGCCCGTTGGATAGGTAACGAGTCGGGTTATGCCGGTGAGACAAACTGGGCCATGACCGATTATATGTCAGAGACTGTCGTACGCGAAGAGGGTGACATCAACGGCTGGTTCTGGAACCCTGGCGAGAGCGACGCCAAGGCTACAAGTGCCGGTTGGTTCTGGCATCAGGGCGAGACAATGAAGAGTGCCGAGCGTCTTTTCCAGATGTATCTGGAGACTGTAGGACGCAATGCGACCCTTATCCTCAACTGTCCTCCTAACCAATATGGCGTGCTCCCCGACAATACTGTGAATGAGCTTGTGAAATTGGGCAAGATGCTGCACGAGCGTCTGGCAGTGCCCGTATATGGCCTCGACGAGAGTACAGAAGCGACTGATTTTGCAAAGAGTGCGACAATAGAGGTGAGCGAGACACGTACAGGCGGTCACTACGAGGCTGCTAACCTCACCGACGGCAACAAGGAGACATACTGGGGTACAAACGATGACAACCTTACAGCAACGATAACACTCTCTTGGGATACTCCTCAGGTAATACGTTACCTGGTTCTTCAGGAGCCGGTTGCCTTGGGTCAGCGTATCAAGGACTTCAAGATAGAATACAGCGCGGATGGTGAAGCGTGGACTGAACTTTGTCCAACTATGCAGACAACAACTGTAGGTTACAAGCGCATCATTCCTTTGAACGGAAAGACAAGCGAGAGCTATGGTAACGGTTACAATGCAAAGAAACTGCGCATAACAATCCTGGATAGCCGTGCTTGTCCATTGCTCTCTAATCTGAACGTATATTGATAAACATCGACACGATATAAAAACAAGAAATTATGAAAAAGAATATATTGCTTTCTGCAGCGTTGATGTTTTTTGGACTCGTATCATCAGCGCAGACAACAATAACATTCGATAGCGAGGATTATAAAGCTATCAGTGTTTATGACCAATGGGAGGAGAGCCCTTTCCGTACCGGGGTTCTTAAAGGGAATGCCGCAGTTACTGAAAACCCTGATATATCTGTTGACGAAGTACTTGGTGCAGCTCCCAATTCGACCGGTAAGGTAGTGGCTTTGCAGCGCAGCCGTTATGGCAGTAACACTTTCGGTGTCAGAATTGACCTTAAGGAGCCTATCCGCGTGACAAAGGAGTATCAGTATATTCACGTTATGGCATACCTCAAGGACAAACCTGCCGACAGCCGTATGATGGTGATTGGCCTGGGTAAGAGACTCGAGGAGAGCTGGAGCTGGCAGACCGGTGAGGAGGAGCAGTTCTGGGCTTGGACCATCAATGACATCAAGCCTAAAGAGGGATGGCAGGATATCGTAGTTAAATTCAAGGGTTTCTCATATTCAAGGGAGGAGAATGAGAATAGCGGTATCGATATCTACTCATTGGTAATTGTTCCTGATCTCCGTTCGCCTCATGCCGACAAGAGCGACTGGGTGGCATACTTCGATGAGATTGTGGTGGACAACAATCCCGACAAGCGCTTCTCAACAGAGAAGTATGCATTGTCTTTCGCAGAGAATGCTGCCGCTACACGC
Source organism: uncultured Bacteroidales bacterium (assembly GCA_937906165.1). Lineage (GTDB taxonomy): Bacteria > Bacteroidota > Bacteroidia > Bacteroidales > Bacteroidaceae > HGM04593. The sequence continues at coordinate 5,259 of CALCYA010000130.1, forward strand.
ACCGACCGTGTGTTGAACAGTGTCGGCCTCAATAACTATTCATCGACTACCCAGAGCAAGATGGTGTATAGCAATAATGTTTTGGAAAGTGTGTTCTCTGCGGTTCCCGGTGAACAGGTGCAGCCTAAATTCAGATATACAGGCGCATGGATGAGCGGATACGTATATGTCGATTGGGGTAATGACGGTGTATTCAAGGCAACATTGAACGCGAACGGAACTCCGGCCGATGACAGTGATGTGGTGAGCCATAATGCGGTGATGATTGACGATGTATGGTATAAGAGCGATGGAACAACTGTTGCCAATGGTAATACAATTGCAGCAGGTGTTCCCAAGTTTACAGTACCCGAGAATACTCCTGTAGGTTTCTATCGTATGCGTTATAAGGTCGATTGGAACAGTATTGACCCAGCCGGTGATGAGGACCTGATTGCCAACGGTGGTGGTATAGTGGATGTAATGCTTGACGTTCATGGCGAGAATGTAAGCGTGAATGCGTCACAGCTCAACGGTGATATCGTGCTGGCTTCAGATGAGTCTCCTTTGCAAGGCTATGTTACGGCTTACGGACAGCCTCTGACTGTCAAGGTTATTCCTGCTCCGGGCTTTGTACAGAATGGATTTACATTGAAGTATGGATACAATGTGAATGCGGCTGAGCAGCTCGACCAGAATGGCAATCCTAACTGGGTTGAGGTGTATGTGCCTAATTCAGCTATTGCGGCTGACGGCACTTATACCATCCCGGCCGAGTATATGCGCGGTAGCACCGTGAACATTGCCGGCGATATGCAGCAGTCCTATAAATATACAGTAAATGTTGTAGGTATCGAAGGTGAAGGCGGTGTCGTATACGGCGGTAAGGAGTACAAGGCGGGTGATGTCATTGACGCGAGCCAGTTCTTCTCGGTGGATGATGTTACAGCCATAGCTGTTGAGGGTTACATAGCTGAAATTTCATTGGATTCACAGAGCAATGTGATTACTGTTGAATACAAAAAGATTGAAGATTATCGTGAGATAACATCGCTCAGCGAATTGAAAAATGATGCAGCATATCACATCATGGCCAAGAGCGGTGAAGGATATCTTGCGTGGAACTCTACAATATCCGACACTTATGTCAGCTTGCGTGGCATGACAAATTCATCTTATAACAATCTTCCTTCAAACAAGGCTGTTGTAGATATCTATAAGGAGGCTGTAAACCCTTTTGACAAGACTGTTGTCTGGCAGATCATCCAAGAAGAGGGACAGTATTACCTGTATCAGCCTGCAAAACAGGAGTATGTTACCCGTGATGGCAGAGACTACAAGTTCACAGCCGAGAAGACTGCGCTGGATGTGATACGTGACAACGGTGATGGTACTTTCAGTTTCCATGCAGGTGGTGGCTACAGCGAGGGTTCTACATATTTTGCATGTATCGTAACCAACGAGCCTTTGACAGCTGTCCGCAACTGGACCTGGGACGACCACGGCTCGGTAATGAATATCATTGAGAACCCCAATATCTCTTTTGGCGAGGAAACATCAGTGGAGAATATTGTAGTCAATGAAGATAAAGCATGCAAAGGTATATATAACCTGCAAGGTCAGAAAATGGAAAGACTCCCGGCTTCGGGCATAGTGATTGTAGATGGTCGTAAGTATCTAATAAAGTAACACTCTTTAAGCAGATACTGGATATTGATAGTGCGATTGGAATAGCTATTCCAATCGCACTGTTTTTTTTGTCGGTAACCTGATGTTGCAATATTTTAGTTAAAATTTGTATTATTGTTAATATTAACGAACGTTTAATTAATTTTGCACTGAATGGGGGTCTGCTCAAGTTTGCAGTCTCTCCAAACAGCTAAGAAATCAATTGACTAACCTTAATCAAAAAACAATGAAAAAACTGTTTACATCTTTGTTGTTGATGGGTATGCTTGCCCCTTTCGGCGCTTCGGCACAGTTGCAGCTGAAAGAGGAGGCTCCAGCTAACCCCGACAACGAACCGGTAGAGGTACATCCTGTGCCTCATCCGCGTCAGTTAAAGTGGCAAGAGACAGAGTTCTATGCTTTCTTCCACTATGGTATGAATACTTATACAGGTCTGGAGTGGGGTAACGGTGACGAAGATCCCAAGCGTTTTGCTCCTACCGCGCCTCCCAATCCACGTCAGTGGCTCGAGACAGCAAAGGCTGCCGGCATGCGCGGTGGTATTGCAGTGGTAAAGCACCACGACGGTTTCTGCCAGTGGCCTACAGAGACTACTGACCACAATGTCACCAACTCCGGTAACGAGTATGGCCGTAACACAAACATCCCACGTGATTTTGCAGCAGCTGCAAAGGAGCTGGGCCTCAAGTACGGTTTCTATGTGTCTCCGTGGGACCGCAACAGTATTCACTATGGTACCGACAAGTATGTGAAAGATGTGTTCCTCCGTCAGTGTGCCGAGCTTGCCGAGTATGGTACCGACCAGTTCGAGATGTGGTTCGACGGTGCCAACGGCGGTAGCGGTTACTATGGTGGCCGTAACACGACGGTGAATGTGGACCGTGCCACATACTACGATGTTCCTAACTTGCGTGACAGCATCCACAAGATCTGCCCCGACTGCGTAATGTGGGGTGTAGGTGGCGAGGCACGTTGGATTGGCAACGAGGCAGGTTGGGCTGGCCAGACAAACTGGTCGCCCGAGAACCGTGACTATGCTCCCGAGGGCAACGGCATGTACGGTAGCGAGAACGGCTGGTTCTGGTTCCCCGGTGAGAGTGACGCAAAGGCTACAAACAAGGGCTGGTTCTACCACGACGGTGAGGCTCCATTGTCTCCCGAGCGTCTGTTCCAGATGTACCTTGAGACTGTAGGACGCAACGCAACGCTCATCCTCAATATCCCTCCCAACAAGGCGGGTGTCCTTCCCGATGCATCGGTAAAGGCTCTTGTGGGAATGGGTGACCTCATTAAGGCCCGTCTTACAAATGACTTTGCAAAGGATGCAAGGGTTGAGGTGACAGAGACACGTACTGCAGGTGCTGCACGCAACTATGAGGCTGCGAATATGACCGACGGCGATAAGGATACATACTGGGCTACAAATGACGGCACGGTAACTGCTACAATCACTCTTACATGGGACGAGGCACAGACTATACGTTATGTGGAGCTCATGGAGTACATTGCCAAAGGACAGCGTGTGAAAAAATTCCACATCGAGACAAGCGAGGACGGAAAGACCTGGACACGCAGGGCTTCTAATGTGGAGACAACAACCGTGGGCTATAAGAGAATCATCCCTCTCCACGGTAATACAGCCAACAGCTACGGTGCCGGCTTCAACGTGAAGGGCGTGCGCGTAGTCATCGAGGACAGCAAGGCTTGTCCGCTAATCAGTAAAGTAAGCGTTTATTAATATTTCAAAGGATTACAATTATGAAAATGAAGAATATATTTGCGCTTGCTGCTTTGGTACTTCCAATGTTCGCTTCGGCGCAGACAGAGATTACATTCGAGACCGAGGACTACAAGTCTATCGGTGTGTACGATACATGGGAGGAGTCTCCTTTCCGCACAGGTGCCCTCAAGGGTAACTATGCGGTTATAGACAACCACCTTACATATGTTGACGAGCAGCTTGGCGTTGCTCCCAACGAGTCATCGAAGATTCTTGCCATCCAGCGTTCACGCTTCGGCAGCAACACCTTCGGCGTGCGTGTTGACCTCAAAGAGACATTCGAGCTTACACCTCAGACAAAGTATATCCACGTGATGGTTTACCGTCCTTATGGCGGCCGTGTGATGGTGGTGGGTCTCGGTAAACGCACTGAGCGTCTTGAGCAGTCGCCCGAGGCTGAACAGTTCTGGGCAATGTCTACGACAAATGTGGGCGCAGGTAAATGGCAGGACGTCGTGCTCCCTATCAAGGGTAACGGCGGTATCGATATATACAGCCTTGTCGTTGTGCCCGACTGTGAGTCGCCTCACAACTATACCGAGGATGCCGTATGCTATATCGACAACATTGAGGTGAACAATAATCCGCAGTCAAAGTTCGTTTACGGCTACTATCCTGTTGCCTTTGACAAGGGGCAGCCGTACACCCGCAACGACCGCTTTGTGAATTCAGTGACTCTTGTATCGGGTGACGGTACACAGACTGTTGCATCTCCAACAACTCCAAAGACTGTTTACGTCGACCACGCTACCGAGGAGTTCTATGCACGCGCCGGCGAGAAGGTTACTCCAAAGTTCTCTTATACAGGCTCATGGATGCACGGATATGTATATCTTGACATTGACAACAACGGTAAGTTCGAGGCTGTGATGAACGATGACAATACTATTGCCGAGGGCAGTGAGGTGATGGCATACTCTTACTATAAAGGCAAGAACAGCACCGGTGCAACAGTTTCCAACCAGAATGTTCTTCCTCCTCCGGCATTCACTGTTCCCGAGGGTCTTGAGAACGGCTACTACCGTCTGCGTTACAAGGTCGACTGGGATTGCATTGACCCGGCAGGCAATATGGACTCCGGCAACTCAATCATCAGCAACGGTGGCGGTATTATAGATATCCGTCTGAATGTGCACGGTGACTTTGCAAACGTGAACGATGCCAACCGTAACGGTAAGGTGGTTGCTGCTGCTGACGGCGCCGACCTCGTGAAGTACACTGCTCCTTTCGGTGAGGACTTCAAGATTCAGATGGTTCCCGAGAATGGCTTCGAGTATTCAGGTATCATCGTTAAGTATGGCTACAATCTTGGCGGTGACAGCATTGTACACGACAATGTACAGTGGCAGAAGGTCTTCTTCGAGCGCCAGCAGTTCGATGCCGATGATTGCATCGTCATCCCCGGTGAGTACATGCGCGGTGACGTTGAGATTGAGGGTCTCTTCATCGAGGAGGGTACATATGTGCCTCTGGAGCCCGAGACACGCTATGAGACAACAAAGGTAGAGAATGGAAATTTCGCCAATGGAACCACTTGGTATACAATCCAAATAGGCCAGGACGGATATGTGCTCGCCGATAATGGCAAAGCTTCCTACATTGCACTCGACAATACAGTAGTGGATATTGAGAACCCGGCACAGTTGTGGTGCTTCACAGGTAATGAGGATGCCGGCTACCGCATTTACAATATGCAGGCCGGTGGTACAAAGGTGCTCGCAGCCCCTACAACTATGAAGGGCACTACCGGCAACTCTTCTTTCCCTACTTTGCAGCCGGTGGATAATCTTCCTGCAGGCTACACCGACCTTTGGAAGTTTGCCGACTCTGATGACCTGGGTTCTACATCCGTTGCCCATGCCTATATGTACGAGGTAGGCTACGAGAGCCACAAGGTGAATAACCGTGACGGTAGGCTTGCTTTCTGGAACGGGGGTGCCGATGCGGGTTCTACATTGCAGATATATTTTGCAAAGACAACAACCGCGACTGTCGACACTCTTACGGCTCCCGACCTGCGTGCCATGACATTGCCTACACGCATAGGCTTGCAGTCGGTATCAGAGACCAACGGTTATTGGTTCAACGGTGCCGCTCCCGAGGTCGAGAGCGAGGAGCCTGTTGTATCTAACGTGTATGTATGGGAGCCTGTTGAGGGCAGCGAATCAAAGTTCTACCTTTGCAAGGCTTATCCGGAAGGTGCTGATGGCGAGGGTTATGTGCAGGCACCTAATGGCGATGTACAGCTTGGCGCAAAGGCAAGCGCGGCGCAGTTCGAGGCATACAGCCCTATGGTTGAGGCCGGTGGCGGTGACGTCAATACTGGTGACACATCGTGGCTTGTAGAGGTTGTTGACAACCCTCACCTTGTACGCTTTGTCGCAAACGGCACATACTTGAACTCTCAGGCTGCGGGCGTGGCGCCCAAGTTCGCAACAGGAACAGGTGCATGGTCGGTTTGGTATGTACATAACTTTGCGAAGATGCACGTTCTTACAATGAACATTACCGTCGGTGACATTACTGAGGTAATCACAAAACTCTGCTGTGAGGGTGACGTAATAGTTTATCCTGAGTACGAGGGTTTTGTGTGCGAGCAGGGCAAAGAATATATCATGGGCAATGAGGACGTGACTATTGAACTTACATATTCCGATGCAACGGGTATTGAGGAGGTGAAAGGCGAAAATGGAAAAGTGAAAGGCATCTACGATCTCCAGGGCCGCAAGGTTGAGAACCCTTCAAGCGGTCTCTACATTGTTGACGGCAAGAAGACTTACATCAAGTAATAAAATAACCTAAGTTCGATATGACAAGTACGCGAAAACGCAAGCATTGTCATCCCGAATAAACATGAGGAATCTCAAAAAAACGCGAAATAAGAGATATCTCACATTGACTTTAGCCCCTTCGGGCGTCGACCGTTGGTTCGTTCGATATGACAAACACGCTAAAATTACAGTACTGATTTTTATATCGAACTTACGTTAGAATACAAGCCTATAACTGTTGACGGCGGCTTTTAAAAGGCTGCCGTCATCTTTTTATCGTGTTGCCGGCAAAATATTCCATTATAATTTTGTAATGCTCTTTTCTTTTGTATACTTTTGCCTGTAGCACACTCATGTGTACTATGTAGAGAAAACACTAACCTTAAAAATATTACTCCAATGAACACAATTGTTTCTCAGTTCAACATTCAGGGCAATGTTGTTGAAGTTGCTCCTCTGGGCAATGGTCTTATCAATACAACTTATCGCGTGAAGACCGAGGGCGATGCTCCCGACTATGTTCTCCAGCACGTGAACAACGCTATCTTCCCCGATGTAGATATGCTCATGAACAACATTGTTGCTGTTACAGAGCACATCCACGGCAAACTTGTTGCAGCAGGTACAGAGGATATTGCACGCAAGGTGCTAAAGTTCGTTCCTGCAAAGGACGGCAAGTACTACTACTTTGACGGTGAGAAATACTGGCGTGTAATGGAGTTTATCCCCGATACAGTAGGTATGTCTGCGGTAACTCCCGAGACTTCTTACATCGTGGGTGAGACTTTCGGTAACTTCCAGGCTATGTTGGCCGATATCCCTGCGGAGCTGGGCGAGACAATCAAGGACTTCCACAACATGGAGTTCCGTCTGCAGCAGCTGCGTGAGGCTGTGGCTGAGAACAAGGCCGGCCGTCTTGCCGAGGTGCAGTGGCTTGTTGACGAGCTTGAGGCCCGTGCCGAGGAGATGTGCAAGGGTGAGCGTCTGCACCGTGAGGGCAAGCTTCCGAAGCGTATCTGCCACTGCGATACAAAGGTTGACAACATCCTCTTCGACAAGGAGGGTAACGTGCTTTGCGTGATTGACCTTGACACAGTGATGCCTAACTTCATCTTCTCCGATTTCGGTGACTATCTGCGTTCAGCAGCAAATACCGGTAAGGAGGATGACAAGGACCTTGATAATGTGAACTTCAACATGGAGATTTTCAAGTCATTCACAAAGGGTTACTTGAAGTCTGCCGCTTCGTTCATCACTCCGCTTGAGGTTGAGAACCTGCCATACGCAGCGGCTCTGTTCCCATACATGCAGACAGTACGTTTCCTGGCTGACTACATCAACGGTGATACATACTACAAGATACAGTATCCCGAGCACAACCTCGTACGTTCAAAGGCACAGTTCAAACTGTTGCAGAGCGTTGAGGCTCACCAGGCCGAGATGCAGGCTTTCATCGCAGAGGTGATGAAGTGATATTACTTCTAATGTACAGGACGTCCGCCCCTTCATAAGGGACGGACGTCTTTTTTTTGTATTGTGGGTTACCGAATTCCGGTTCACCTGCAAACCATAGGGGGAATATCTTTTTAACACAGACAAAACATTAA
>CALCYA010000131.1 GCA_937906165.1 uncultured Bacteroidales bacterium
TAAAAGAATATAAGAGATTGTTTAATGTTTTGTCTGTGTTAAAAAGATATTCCCCTTATAGTTTGCAGGTGAACCCTCTTCTGTTTCTTTCAGATGTCACAATACAATTCATCCCGGCCTTTAGGTCGGGATGAACTTATTATATAGTGTAAAAGGGTTTACTTCTGCTCCTTTTCAATCTCTTCTTCAACAAGGTGAATCTTCTGCAATATGACCTGTGCATCCTGTTTGAGCTTGTCAACTTTTTGACGCATGACATCTACAAGGCTTGCACCCTTCTTGTTCGATACGCTCAAGAAACCGATGTTGTTCTCGTATGTTGCAATTTCGTTCTTGAGTGTCTCATATTGGCGTATGAGATGATCACGCTCGCGCTGTAGGCTGTTGCCTCCCTTGCCGATATTGTTGCGGAAATTGTTGAGTCTGCGCTCGTTGGCGTCAAGATGCAGTTTCTCATAGAGAGCATTGAGTATCTGTTTGTACTCCTTGTATACCTTGTCCTTCTCCTTGAATGGAACAAAACCTATGGCGTTCCATTTTGCTGTGAGTTCAGATATCTTTCTTGTCTGCTCGTCAGCCGGCAGGGTGGTGTCAATGCCTTTGAGAGCCTCTATTACATCGCGCTTCTGTTTTAGATTCTCTTGCTCGACAGTGCGCTGTGATGATGTTGCAGCATTGCGGCGCTCAAAGAATGTGTCGCATGCAGTGACGAAACGTTTCCATAGGGCCTCGGAGTGTTTCTGTGGTACAGGACCAATCTCCTTCCACTCCTTCTGTATCTTTGTGAGTTTGTCGGCTGTAGCTTTCCAATCCTCGCTCTCCATCAGCTGTTCTGCCAATTCGCATAGGGCCTTCTTGCGCTCAAGGTTGTTTGTAAGTGCATTCTTTGCCTCCTTGAAGAACTCGCTCTTCTGCTTGAAGAACTCGTCGCATGCAGCGCGGAAACGCTCGAATATCTTCAGGTTCATCTTCTGTGGAGCAAAGCCTATCTCTTTCCACTGTGCCTGGAGCTGGAGAATCTGTTCAGTTGCGTTGTTCCAAGCCTGATAGCTTGTGAGTGTGCCGTTGTTGATGGCCTCAATCTGCTCACATATTGCACTCTTCTTGTCAAGGTTCTCCTTCTCCTGCTCTTTCTTCGCCTCAAAGTGTTCCTGATGGCGGCGGTTGACGATAGTGGATGCAGCCTTGAAACGTGTCCATATCTCCTCGCGTAACTCGGGTGATACCGGGCCGGTCTCGCGGAATTCGTTGTGAAGTTGCTGGAGTTGGCGGAATGCGTTGATGACATCGGCCTCATTCTCTAAAGCCTCTGCCGATTCGCACAATCTGGTCTTTATTTCAAGGTTCTTCTTGAAGTCGTATTCACGGAACTCGTGGTTTATCTTCAATACGTCATAGAACTGCTCCACAAGCAGTTGGTACTGCTTCCACAGTGAAGTGACATTCTCTTGTGGAACATTCCTGATCTCTTTCCATTCTGTCTGCAGAGCCTTGAACTCGTTTACTTCCGGAGTTCCCTGACTTGCCTTCTCTACCAATGTCTGCAGTTTCTCCAGGAGTGCTTCCTTTCTTTCAAGGTTCGCTTTCATCTCCTGTTCCTGTGCTGCAATCCATGCGTTGCGTTTTGCTTTGATCTGCGCCATGGCCTCTTTGAAAGGCTCTTCAAGCTCGTCGGCTGCAGGTATGAAAAGTGATACTTCGCCGCCTTGTGCCACAAATTCCTGCTGGGCGGCCTCAATCTCAGCTGTACGCATGCGATAGAACTGTACTTTAAGGCTCTCGGTCTCTGCCTTGCAGTTGAGTACGTCGTCGCTTTCGGCAATAGCCTTCAAGCGTTCGACAATCTCCTGACGGTCGGCCGGTCTTGAGTCTGTGTTGTCACTCTCGCCCTCTGCTGCCGCAGGGGCTTCTACTACTGTCTCCTCAACAGGTTGTTCGTGGCTCAACTCGGTCGTAGCGGCATTGTCAGCCTGTTCAGGGGTGTTCACGATGTTCTGCTCGTTTGGCTGTACATCGGGGTTCAATGTTTCACTCATCTGCTTAAGATTTTAAGGTTATTGCAAATGCCGGACTCATTTCATGAATTCCTATGTCATTGGCATATGCATTATTCTGCGAATATAAAAAATAAATTTGATTATAAAGCAATTGACACAAAAAGTTTTTTGCTTGCCTGTCGGCGCATACAAGAATGCATACAAAAATTGCCGTGCAATTGCTTGCACGGCAATAATATACAATTGGGTCTGCTTTACTTTACTTTACAATGCTTTTTACACCGTTGATGATGTAGAGGCCTTTGGTGAGAGCCTTCACCTTTGCGGCATCTGTTGTCTCAAGGACTTTTACGCCGGCAACGTTGTAAACGGTCCAGCTGTTTACGTCTGCGCCAAGAATCTCCTCAATGCCGGTGTCGTTCTGTACTGTGTACTTGAGTGTGACACCATTTATGGCGTTGTTATTGGCATCAATGAAATAGCCCGTGGGCACCTCAAGGATATATGTTCCATTAGCAGTTACGGGAGCTGTTGCCTTGATTGCACCCTGTGTCATTGTCTTGACACCATCCTCCGGCTTTGTGCTGTATTCAACCGGTATGAGCTCTGTAGTGCCTTCAAGGTACAGGCGGGGCTGCAGTGATTCGTCCTCTGATGCGTTCATGTAGTAGCTGAACGTGAATACGACACTTGTAAGTTCCTCAAGTACCGAACCGTCAGCAGGGTCTATGTTGTCTATTGTTGCCGCCGGCGCATCACCTGTAAGTTTATATGACACCAATGTCTTCTTTCCGTATCTTGTAGGAATAGGGATAGACATGTTCATACCATTGGGGTTCAATAAGATGTCGCCAGTGAAAGTGATGTTGAGGTCTACGTTGTTTATTGTTGTGAGCTCTTTCTTCGCTGTCAGGGTGAGTGTGTTGCTGTTTGTCTGTTTTACAGTAAATGTTGTCACGGCACCCTCTGATGCTACCTTGAGGTTGCTTGCCTTGATACCTTCGTCGCAGGTCACGATAATCTCGCTTAGTCTTTCAAGGGTTGTACCCTGTGCCGGTGTTACTGTAAATGTGGGGTATTCGCGCTGCATGTACAGCTGTGGAAGGAGATGGGTCTCATCTGTTTCGCCAGGAAGGAAACATCCGAAAGTCTGGGACTCTGTTGAGAAACAGATTATGTATCCTGCGGCATTCTTGATGATCGCAATGCCGTCGGCATCATCGATTGAAACGTCCCACGCGGCATCCTTGCCGGGCTTTTCGTCAGTGAAAGCAAAGCTGTTGCCGCTCTGGACGAGGTAACGGCCGTCGTGGTTCTGGATTGCATATCCACCGTCAACTGCAGTGAAAACGAATCCGTTACACTCTGTAGTCTCGATATAGTTCACGTTAGGGGTTGTTGCTCCGCTTGTGAGAAGATTGCCCTCGGCCTCCTTAGAGAAGAAGTAGTTTGCTACGCTGTCAGCTGCAAAGAGTGCATATTTCTTGTCTGCGGTGATTTCAAACGCCGGTATATAAGGCATTGTGCGTGATACGATATATGTTGCTTCTGCTGTCTCGCTCTTGTATACCGCATCACCGTCAACTATTACAGCTATGACCTTGATGGTTGTTGTCTCTGTAAGTTTGGGATACATCACCCAATATTTGCTGCATTTAGTGGTTCCGGTGTCGTTGGTGTAGTCCTCGTAGCTTGGCTCTGTTCCGTCAAGAGTGTAGTAAAGCACTGCTGTCTGGTCTGTTGTCTCAGCTGTCACTGTCACCTCGTCTGCATATATGCCGACGGGGGTCTTGAATTCCGGCGCAGGTACGGTAACCATACTCGCGTCAAGGGTGTACTCAATACTGATGCTGTTCACATAGTATGCCTTTGCAGTTGCTTCCCATTTGATTGTTATGCCGCCTTTTGCTCCATTGCAGTCAAATGTGTATGCCGCGTCTGATGTTCCGAGTGTATATGCCTCTGACACTTTGTCGCCAACTGTGATTGTGAGCTTTGCATCACCGCCGTTTGCAGTAGAACTGTTTACTGTAATGCTTTTGATTGCGCAATTTGACAATGCTGATGTTGTCAGACTGTAGGACGGGTTCGGGTTACTGCCACTACCGATCTGTATGCCCTTGCCGTTGCTGTTCCAGCCGATGCTTGTCGCTGATGATGCATTCCACTCGATATCGCTCAATGTAACGGTACCGCCTGCTGCTGTCAACTGGCCCTCCTCGAAAGTGTGGGTGTATGTCTCGGCACTGCTCGTTGCTGCCATTATGACGAGACAGAAAATTGAAAGTAGAAATTTCTTCATATTATTATCTGTTTGGTTTGTTCTGTTTGCAGATTGCAAAGTTAATTATTTCCCTTGACTTAATGAAATAACATCCTGTTTTGTATGTGTGTTTAACATATGTTACTCAATACATTATAGCAGAACTTGCGAGGCATGCCTCGCAAGTTCTGCTATAAATTGTCTTCAATCTTTTTCGTGTATGATTTTCTTTAACATTGCAATCAACTCGTCTATATTGAATTCGGCGCCTATGATTTCTCCTTCTTTCGCTCCGTTAGGCAACAATATGAGATAGGTGGGGAATATCTGTACATTGTATTTCTCTGCAATAGCAGGACCTTCTCCTTCGTCCATGTCCACCATTATGGGTACGAAACGCTCATTTATGAATTTGCCGAGTTTCTCTTGTGGGAATGTTTCCTGTTCCATTCTGCGGCAAGGTCCGCATGTCTTTGTATGGCAGTCTAAAAGTACATATTTGCCGTCTCTTTTTGCCTTCAAAAGAGCCTTTTCTAAGTTCAGGTCAAAAAAGACTGTTCCAGGTTCATGGGTAATCGCCTTTGCGTCATCGGGCTGTACTGCCGGCGTCTCCACTTTCGGACTCTCTGCTTTCTGTTCTTCTTTTACCGTGCCGTTTGTATTTGTACATGAACACATTGCTATAATCATCAATGTGCAGATTACCTTACCTCTTTTCATTGTTATTTATTGATTGTATTTCTTATTATCTCATCCAGACCTCCTCCTGCGGGCGGGGCATAGGCTGTAACAATCTTACCCTCTTTGTCTATCACCATATACCTTGGTACTCCCGAGATGTGGTAGTCGCTCTCGAACTGTGACTGTTCAGAACACTCCGGTGTAAGGTTGAGCAGCCCCCCCATCTTGCGCTTCTCGATAGCTGCAAGCCAGGATTCCCTTACTTCCTTACGGTCAATGGAGACGGTCATGAATATTATGTCATCATCTCCTTTGTATTTCTCGCTGAGTGCAATGAAGTCCGGCATCTTTGCCAGGCAACTGCTGCACCAGGTTGCCCAAATGTCAATGACAATCACTTTTCCGCGGAATTGGGCGAATGTGTACTCCTTGCCGTCGGCATCCTTGAGGGGAGGGGTCGGAGCCGGTTCGCCGGGCATGGTGTCTTTGTATCGGTCAAAAAGTTCAAGAATATCCTTTTTCAATTTGCCCGGCTTTACGTTCTGCTCTATGAGCGGACGTATTGCTGCCAGCTCGTCATTACAACCGCTGTTGCTTATCGGGAACTTCAGCTTTTTCATGTAAGCTATGTGCAGTGCGTCATTTTTACAGGAGAATACCTCGCGAAGCTTCCTGTAATCATTCCCGTTCATGCTACGCGGATGGTAGAACACTGTTATGGTTATTCCGTCTCGCGAATCTTCAAAACTGCAGCCCTCCTGCATGAACTTCAGCGTATAGTAGTGGTCGACAAAACGTGCGGTGTCGCGTTCAACCATAAAGGACTCTACAATCTTGTTGTCGAGGCTGATATCGCTTATCTGTTTGGACAACATTGAAATATCGTCGTTCTTGCCCCTGCATTTGAACATGTACTCACCGCTGTGCCAAATATACTGGCACAGGTTTGACAATCTGCCGCAACTGTCCTTCTCGGCTAATTGCTTCCCGATGGTTGTAAAATTGTCAACGAGTTCCTGAGCTGTCTTGAATTCTTTCTGCCATAGACTGTCTATACTCTCTTGCGATGTCCAGGCTGTGCCGCGATCTATTGTCCCGGAACAGGCGTTGCCCATGAGCAGTGTTATAAACAGTGTGGCAATTGCAAGTGGTTTCATCTATTTCTTCTATTATCTGTTTATGCCTCTTGCGATACCGACAAGGTCAATGCCGTATGTCTCCAGCATGTGGTTGACCACAATGTTGTACTTCTCTTTAACCATGGGATAGGTTGATGACGGGTAGCGTGCCTCGAACTCCTCGGGAGTGAGCCACATGGCATTCTTTATGTATGTGGTAAAGAGGTTGTAGTGGGGATATTTGTCCTTCTCCCAATAGTAGCAACTTGTCTCGTTCGCATAGTTCGGTGCCCACACCTGTTTCTGTACTCCTGTTCCGAAGTTGTCGTTTATCATGTCCACGAAACCGAGTTTGTATTTGTAGTTTGCCTTTGATGGGTCAACATTGTTCATCTTCTTGTCGCTGGAGAAGTCGTATCCGGCCCAGAACTCGTCGGGTGAATCAACATCTCCCTTTTCTATCGCATTGTAGATAGCCTGTATCATGAACATACAACGTTGCTGACGCAACGAATATTCGGCATCGCTACCGTCGATGACCTCATCCTTGAAACTGATTGCCCAGTTGTCGAAGTTGCCGAGCTTGATGGATTTGAACGGGTCTGTGTTTGTACCTCCTACTTCTCCGCTGTCTTCGCCGAAGTCACGCGGCTCGGTTCGGAGGTTGTGTATCATATATATCTTTACGGGGAAAGTCGTCTGTGCAAACTCCTTGCTTAAATTGGGGAATATGTAGCTGTAGAAGAAGTTCACATAGAACGGTAGATGTGCCTCCGGCAGATTCCATGCAGGGTCGTCGCGCTCTTCGTCGTAGCCGCCCACATATATGTCTCCGGTTCCGGCCGAAACCCAGTCGCGGTTAAGATCCTCCTCTGTGATGTCCTTGTAAAGGAGATACACGCCATAATCGTTCTTTATGTCGTTTATGATTGAGTCGTATTCGCTGTTTCCTTGTGGGAAGCCTCCGCGTATCGGGGAGTAATTGCCCGATGGTGTCAGGTCGTCCTCACTGGTGCACGCATTGAATAATGCTACTGCAGCCAAAATGATAACTGCGCTTTTTATGAATCTTTTCATACCTGTTGCTTATTGTTGTTCTTATGTATTATTCTACTATAGGCATACGCTTGTCTGGCAATTCGTTCTGCACAAGGCTTGAGTTCATCTGCAGTGCCTCCTCGGGTATGGGTATCGTGTACAGCAGGTCATTCTCCTCAATGCGGAATGTACTTGTGTTATCCGCGTTGTCGTGCCATTTGTGTGTGAATGATGGCATGCCCCAACGTCTGAGGTCGAACCAGCGGTGTCCCTCAAAGCAGAGCTCGCGTCGGCGCTCGTCACGTACAAAGTTGATGAGTTCCTCCTGTGTCGCAAACTCTTCGTCCTCATAATCCTCCGGGTCAAAACGTTTGCTGCGCAAAGTGTTGAGGGCTGATGTCGCTTCAGCCTGACCTTCGCCACCGATCATCGCTTTTGCCTCCGCATAGTTGAGGTATGCCTCTGACAAGCGCATACAGCGTCCGAATATGCCCACGGCATTCTGTGGCAGGTAGTATGATGTTCCCACGTTTACCTTGCCGAAAGCCATAGGCATCAGTTCTCCGCTACTGCCCTTTGGAGCTCTGACGATGTATCTGCTCAGACGCAGGTCATAGTCAACATAGGTATTGAGCAACTCCTCCGAAGCCTGGAAATATGCGTGCATCTTGTTGCCTGTGGTAGAGTTTGTGCTGTTGGCGCCCTCGTATGTCCATTCGAACATGTCCAGTACATTGCCGTATGGCCAAATTGTTTCCGATGATGAATATGTCGGGTAAACCATATATGTACGTACGGTCTCTCCGGCATCGTTCTTGCCGTTGAGAGGTATACTGTTGAGGTCCTCAAGCTTGAAGTTCGGGTTCTCCATTACAAGCTTTGCATAATGAGCAGCCTTCTCCCAGTTCTCCATGTAGAGGTATGTCCTTGAGAGTGTCAACTGTACCATAGGCAGGCTGGTGCGGTAATTGTCGCTCCACTGCTCACCTTGCGGCAATGACAGGTATATCTCTTCTGCTGTGTGCAGGTCGGCGAGAATCTGCTCATATACCTCGGCAACAGTCTTTCTCTTCAGGTAGTCTTCGCTCTCCTCGATGCCGCTGTTCAGCTTGAGCGGAACACCAAGGGCTTCGGGGTTGTAGCTGTATGGCTGTCCGAAGATGTTCACAAGGTTAAGGTAATAGAAACCGCGCAGGGCAAGTGCCTGTGCCTTAACCTTATTTATATTCTCCTCGGTGTCTTTTACGTTAGGGATGTAGTCCAATACTGCATTTGCACCGAGAATTACTTCATAGTAGCTCTCATATACATTGATGTGTCCGGCACCGGCCTCTTCCATCATCTTGAACATGTCGGGTTGCCAAGAGAAACTTGCAAGGAAAAGGTTCCCGTCAAATCCATCGTTAGGGACCTGATATGGTGCAGCCTCAATGTCGTCGTCAAGTAATCCAAGGAAAATGTTGAACCCCTCCATGTCGTTTCGCTGGTAAGCCTCTCCCAAAAGAAGCTCATTGAGTGATGTGGCGTCCTCGGGGACAAACTCGCTCTCGGAATCGGGCTCAAGGAAATCGCTGCAGGCTGTGAATGAGAGCGCAGCCAATATTGTGAGAATATTATATTTCAGTTTCATAGTCATTCTTTTTTATAGTCCAAGACTCAAGCCTACAGAATAAATTCTGGGCTGTATGCTGTAGCCAAGCTCCGGGTCATAGCCTTTCCAATCGTCGCTTGCAATCACGAACAGGTTGTTTATGTTTGCACTCAACTGTATGCGTGAAAGACCTATTTTCTTGCAGAATGTGCGCGGAACACTGTATGACAATGACAGTTGGGTACAACGCAGGAACGATGCACTGGCAACTCTCACGTCCGACTGTGCCCACATTGAGTAGATGTTGTCATACAGGCCGTTAGGCAAGTTCAAGTTGTAGAGGTCGCGAACCGATGTGTACAGGCTGGGTATGTTTGTATGCGCCTCATCACCCGGCTGCTTCCAACGGTCGTTAAGCTCCTTGGAGAGGTTGCTGAAGATGTCCGGCATCTTGCCGTATGTGAATGTAGAGTAGGGGTTAGGCAGGCGCTTCTTGGCTCCTAATGCAACCGCAAAGTCCATTCCGATGTTGAAGTTCTTCCAGCGCAGACGAGTGTTGAAACCGCCCGAGAAGTCAGGTTCGCTCTGTCCAGAATATACCAGGAAGGTTGTAGGGTCTACACTGCCGTCTCCCTCCACTGCGTCATATGTGGCATTTTCGAATGTGGGATAACCGTTCTTGCCGTCAAGTCCTGAGAATTTGTATGACCAGAACGCTGATAGCGGATAACCCTTCTTGAGCGGACGGTCACTGCTGCCGTTGAGAAAGTCGGTGTGTGTCAGTTCATCGGCCTTTGCTGTGCGGTCATCGCTTGACGACTCGTTCCAGTTCTTGCCGGCATTGACACCGATGGTCCACGCGATGTCGTTAGTACGTATCGGGGTGAAATTGAGCGTAACCTCAAGACCGCTGTTGCTGATGAGACCACCGTTCAAAGGCATTGTCGCCATACCGTACTCCTGTGCAATGTCTTGTCTTATAATGGCATTGGAGTTACGGCGATAATACTCGAAGTTCATTGTAATACCGAACAGGGCAAGGTCGACGCCAAGGTTGAGTGACTTTGTGCGCTCCCATTTGAGTTGCTTGTTGGGCAGGCTTGAGATAGAGAGATAATACTCATTATAGCTCTGCAACAATCCCTGATAGCGCACAATCATCTCCGGGCTCAGCGTGTTTACCACATTACCCTGAATACCGTATGAGGCACGCAGGTTCAACTGGTCGAGCCAGTGTACATGTTCCATCATGAACGGTTCCTGTGCAATCTTCCATGATGCACCGAATGACCATGTGGGGTCGAACTGCTTGTTAACGTCCTGTCCGAATCGGTTCGAAGCGTCAGAACGTACGTTCACGTTCACAACGTAACGGTTCTTGAATGCGTAGGCAACAGTTGCAAAGAACGACATGTAGTTTGTCGTGGTCGACATCTTGTTCCAAGCTCCGTTGTAGAGCTGTGCGAGTGCTCCCCAACCGATGGTTACATCGCTGCCGATAGGCTTGAAGTTCTCGGGCAGGGTGGGTGATACAAGGATTGAACCGCGCTCAGGAACATATCCCCAGACTGTATTGCCTTCGCTTGTGCTTTCGCTTGAGCGTATTTCCATACCGAGCATCGCATTCAGACGATGGTCCTCATTGAACTCCTTGCTGAACTGCAGACGGTGTGAGGTGTTGTATGAAACACCCTGCGAATTGGCCTGGTTGAGTACACCTCCATACGGCATCAGGGCGGCATTGAAGCGGTCGGACCCTGCTTTCTCTGTGCCGTATGCATATCCGCGGTATAGCTGCTCAACCCTTGAGGTCTTCTCACCGGCATAGCTCTCGCTCTTGTTGTTGGTCACTGATATGCTGGCTGTTCCCTGATAGGTGAGCCATTTGAGAATCTTGTACGAAACGTTTATCGATGCGTTGAAGTTTGTTCCACGGTTGAACGAGAAACTGTTCTCCATCTCGTTGAAGATGTTGTATGAGTACTGGTTCTTGCCTCCAAGCAACGTGTTGTACTGGTATGTGTAATACTTCGAGTAGAATGCGCGGTCGCCGTTCTCTTCGAATGCGGGTATGGCACGGCTGGTGTTCATCGCGTATGTGTAGGGGTTCACGCCTGCACCGTAACCGTCGGCGTCGCGTACACTACCGTTTAATTGTGCATTGATGCTAAGCTTCTCGTTGATGTTGCTGTTGATGCTCAAGCGTGCTGTAATCTGGTCATTCTCGTTGCCCACCTCATATCCTTTGTTGTTCTGGTAGCCGACTGAGGCATTGTATGTGTATTTGTCAGTTCCGCCCGAAATGCTCAGGTTGTGGCTCTGGCTGACGGAGTTGCGTGTGAGCAGGTCGAACCAGTCTGTATTCACTGTCTCAAGGCGCTGTAGGTATCTTGAGAACTCATCCTCGGTTATCATGCGCTTGTTGAACATTGCCATCAGACCCTCGTATGTGTATATCTGTGGCAACGGCTCGCTCTGGTATCGCACACCGGCCTCGTATGCCTCCTTGCTGAACTGGATGCGCTCGTAGGAGTTCATGAAGTCGTACATGTCGTATGTGGGGCGCTCCCTTACCGATACATTGGTGTTGTAGTTGACACTCACGCGGCCGGGTGTACCCTTCTTTGTGGTGACAACGATGACACCGTTCGATGCCTTTGAACCATAGATGGCTGTCGCCGATGCATCCTTGAGCACTGTGATGTTGTCGATATCCTGTGGATTGAGCCATGATATCTGGTTGCCGATAAGCTCCCTCATATCCGATGTTATGGCAGAACTCATGTCAATAGATAGAGGGTCTTCCTGAATCACACCATCGACAACCCATAGCGGGTCGCTGTTGCCAAGGATTGTAGATGTACCGCGGATAGTAATCTTAGGTGATGCACCCACACGTGCCGAGGTATTCACGACGGACATACCTGCTACTTTTCCTTGAAGCATCTGGTCAATGCTCTGGTATGCGGGCATCATAATGTCGTCGGCCTTTACAGTGGTAAAGGCACCCACCATATCCTTGCGTGGCAGACGGTTATAACCGTCCTCCACGATGGTTACGTCGGCAAGCATAGTCTCGTCGGTCTTGAGCACTACCTCGACAGGTTTCTTGAAAACCTCGGGTGTAAGCTTTATTCTCACGGTCTTTGTGCCGATGTAGCTTACTACAAGCTCATTGTCGCCGTTGCTGAGGTTTGCCTCAATGGCGAACTCTCCGTTAAGGTTCGTGTTTGCACCTCTCGCAATCTTTTTATTGTTCATTACCGCAATGCTTGCTGCGGGTAATGGATCGCCGAACTCATCGGTGACAACACCTGTTATGCCTGTACCTTTCTGTGCAAATGCCGGAATTGTGCAGAAGAAGCATAATAAAAAGCATAATGTGTTGATTGTCAACTGCTTGAATTTCATAACAATGGTTATTGATGTTTTTGTCGCTATTTGAATTGCTAAAGTAAGGTTTTTTTCTCAAAAAAGGTCGGCAAATGTAAAAAAAATTAAACCCGGCCAACATGTTTTTTGCATATAGGCCGGTTTTGCTGATAAAATGTTAAATAATTGCTTTAAATTTATTAAAAAAAGTTGTCGGGCTTCTGAAAGATTTGTAAAATGGTTAAAGAAGATTTTCAGATCGGCTATTGTCAGTCAAGCTCAATTTCCATTATGCACGGGAATGCATAGCTTCTGTCGCCACTCTGTGTCAGCGTATTGTATATGTTCGCGATTGTACGCTTCAGTTTCTTGCTCTTGATTTTCTTGCCTTTGTAGTATACCGTAACTTTCTTGTCGAGATCCAACATGTTGTCGTTGAGCCTGATTGTCAGTCTGGAGTAGTCGCAGTGTTCTATGTTGATGCTGTTGCCATCGATGCTTGCAATTACGGTGCTTCCGTGACGCAACTCTTCAGCCGGTGCCGAAAGCCAGTAGAAATGCTCACGCAGCACCTCTTCCTGCCTCCATACAACTTCCTTGGGATATGGGTTCCTGCGGTATTGTGCCATCCAACCTACAGCATCTGCATCAGCACGGTCCATCCAATGTCCCTTGCCTTCGACGATGTTGGTGCTGTGGATGTATTTGCCGGGGTTGGCAGCCTCCAGCGAATCCATTACAGCTCCCTTTTCCTTGGCGAGCCTGTTGCGGTCGTACGCGGCATCGTGCTCGCCCATCCATATTGAGAATGGTACGTTCAACAGGTTTACCTGTGATGCGTTGCCCGGGTGTCCGGCCATCATTGAAGCTGCGGCCCATTTGTCGGCCATGCGCGGAGCCATGCGCCACACACCGTCTCCACCGGCTGAGTAGCCCATGAGGTAAACCTTGTTGGGGTTGACGCCTTCAAATACCACGCAACAACGGATGAGCTTTTCGAACAGCTCGTCAAGTCCTTTGCGGTGCCACATGTTCCAGGTGTTCCACGGTGCACGGGGGGCTACATATACACCCTCGGGCAGCTCGTAAAGGTAAATCTGGTTCATCCACTGCTCGTCATTAACCTCTTTGGGGCACTCTCCGCCTCCATGCATCGAGATGTAAAGGCTGCGTCCGTCACGTGGGCACATGCCGAATGTGCGTATTGCGCAAGCCAACTGCAGGGTGTCATGGGTTAGAATCATTTTCTCCCACTCTCGCTTCAGCTCCTGTGCTTGTTCCTTGAGCCATAAGGAGTCAATTACAATAGCAGCCTCTTCGGCCTCTTTCTTGTCAAGTTTCTTGTTCGCGAATTTCTGTTTTGCGAGTTCTCCTTTACCGTTCTTTAGCCATGCCTTGAACGCATCGGTCTGTGCAAGAGAAACGGCCGATATAAGTACGGCCGTTATGATTGTGAATACTCTTTTCATTCTGTCTGTTGTAAAAACTATTTACCTTATATGATTATTTTGCTCAATATCATTGAAATTATCATGTAGAACGTCATACCACTGAGGTCGTTGATGATCTGTATGAACGGTCCTGTTGCCACAGCCGGGTTTATGTCCATCCTCTCCAGCACCATCGGAATCATTGTTCCGAAAGAGGATGCGAAAAGCACGACAATGAACAGGCTGATGGGTACTGCAAGTGTCACAATGTCAAAAGCTCCGTATATGAAGAAATTGTACATGTACACCATCAACGAGAGTATGGTGGCATTTACAATCGCAACCACAAGCTCCTTGAGTATGTGCCTGAATATGTGCTGCGAGTTCAATGAGTTGTTGGCAAGTCCCTGTACGGCAATTGCCGAGGACTGTGTACCCACATTACCTCCCATACCGGCAAGCAGCGGGATGAACAGCGCCATCTCGGGGTGCGAGCCCAGCGTGTTCGTGAAGCAGTTCAGCAGGATTGATGAACCGATACCTCCCAACATTCCTATAATAAGCCACGGCAGACGTGCTTTCGTCTGAACGAACACGCTGTCGCTTGTCTCGACGTCTTGTGTAAGACCGGCGGTCAACTGTTGGTCGTGTTCTGTCTGTTCACGTACCTCATCCATGATGTCGTCGACGGTAATCTGTCCCACAAGGCGGTTGATCTTGTCAACGACGGGTATTGCCACAAGGTTGTACTTCTCGATGAGCATTGTAACCTCGTCGATAGGGGTGTCAACGTCAACGCTTACCACCTTCTTGTTCATGACGTGCTTCACCTTCGATACCGACGGGCTTGTGATCATCTTGGTGAGCGGGAACAGTCCGCATAGCCTCTCGTCGTCATCCACTACATAGACATAATATATGTCGTCGAGTTCCTCGGCCTGCTGGCGCATCTCCTTCAGACACTCCGGCATACTCCAGTTCTCGTTCACAACCACCATCTCGGTACTCATGAGACCACCGGCTGTGTCCTCGTCATATTGCAGAAGGTCTACGATGTCGCCGGCCTGTTCAATGTCCTTGATATGCAAGAGGACCTCTTCCTGCTTCTCCTCATCCATATCACGGATAATCTCCACAGCGTCGTCAGTGTCCATGTAGTTGACGAAGCGTTTGGCTATGGCCTCAGAGGGGAGCTCTTCCAGAAGCTCGTTACGGATATCCTCATCCATCTCAGTGAGGGCGTCGGCGGCCTTCTCGTTGTCAAGCTGCCTATAGAGGAAGCGGGCCTCCTCAATGTCAAGCTCAAGGCAGATTTCGGCAATGTCGGCCGGGTGAAGCTTTGATATCTTCTCCTGCAGCAACACCGATTCTTTCTTTTCGATGAGCTCCTTTATGTAGTTGATGAATTCTAATGTCATATTTTCCTCTGCTATTTCGCTAACGCGAGTTCAACCTTCTGTGTCAAGTCAATAAACTGCTCTATGGATAGTTGCTCGGGGCGTTTTTCAAGAATCGGGTCGCTCAACAGGGGTGACTCCTTGCCGACAATCTGTTGGATGGAATTCCTCAGTTTCTTGCGTCGTTGGTTGAAAGTGCCCTTGACAATCTTCCTGAACAGTTCTTCATCGCACTCCATGCACGTTCGTCCGTTGCGTTTCATCAGTACAACGGCACTCTTGACCTTGGGAGGAGGAGAGAAAACATTTTCGTTTACGGTGAACAGGTACTCTACGTCGTACCACAATTGTATGAATATGCTCAAGATCCCATAGGCTTTTGTGCCGGGCTTTGCAGCCAGGCGTTCGCCCACCTCTTTCTGTATCATACCGCTGCAGTAAGGGATGAACTCCTTGTAATCGAGCATCTTGAAGAATATCTGGCTTGAAATGTTGTAAGGATAGTTTCCGATGAGCATGAACTGTCCGCCGTCGAAAAGA
The DNA here is from genome assembly GCA_937906165.1 of uncultured Bacteroidales bacterium. Taxonomy (GTDB): domain Bacteria; phylum Bacteroidota; class Bacteroidia; order Bacteroidales; family Bacteroidaceae; genus HGM04593. The sequence goes on from CALCYA010000131.1 coordinate 15,428, forward strand.
CGGTCGAGGTGCATCTTGAGGAAGTCATCGGGGATGATGTTCTCCTCCTGCAGCTCCGGAAGGTTCTTGCACAGGTAGCTTACCGACTCCTCATCAATCTCTACAACCTTCAACGGGCGTTTCTTCTCTAAAAGGAACTGTGTCAGCACGCCCATACCCGGTCCCACTTCAAGGATAGGCAGTGAAGGACAGGTGTCAACGGTATCCGCAATATCCTTTGCTATGGAAAGGTCAACAAGAAAGTGCTGTCCTAATCTCTTTTTTGCTGTTACTGCTTTCATAGTCGGTGAGCCTGATTTTTTAATTAAATATACTTAAAAATGAGGTCTTATGTCCAATATATTGTTATCTTTGCGGAAATCCGCGATGACAGCCTGCACTCGCTGTGAAATTATAAACAAGTTATATTTCGCTCGCTTGTTGCTGTCATTGCGCTAAAGCGCGAAAATAGCCTTCGCTTGCTGCATGAGCTGTGGCAGTTGTAAAATACTGCATGATGCCTAAATAACAATCCTGGCGGCCTTTTGTCCCCATCGGAATGTTGCAAAGGTAAATAAAACTATTAAAAATGTTTCTAAAGTTGTGAAAAAGATTTTCAATAAAACGATAAAAACCGTGCTGCCAATCGTCTTGGGGATACTTATCCTGTACATGATTTATGCCGATTTTGATTTCACACAACTTTGGGGCGCTATCTCCGAAATGGACATGACATGGTTCGTGGTGTCAACTTTTTTCGGTATTATGAGCCATGTCATCAGGGGGTGGCGTTGGAAACTCACTCTTGCACCGCTTGGCTATTGTCCGTCTTCAAATACATGCGTGAACTCCATATTTGTAGCTTATGCCGCGAATCTTGTCGTTCCACGTGTGGGTGAGGTGTCCCGCTGCGTGGTGCTTGAGCAGTATGAGCACGTCCCCTTTGCACAGTCATTGGGTACGGTGGTGAGCGAACGCTTGATAGACACTCTTATGGTGCTCATTATGACAGTGGTGGCGGTGTTGCTCCAGTGGCCGGTCTTTACCCGTTTCTTGAGCGATGCGGGTTTCGGAAGGTCCGAAAGCCCGTTCTTTGCCTCAATCGGCGGGTGGGCGGTAATTCTGCTTTCATTTGTGGCGATAGTGGTGCTGTTGTATGTTATTCTGCATAAAATGGCATTCTGGAAACGTATCAAGTCGTTCATAGCGAACTTTATCGTCGGAATAATGTCGCTCACCAAAATGAAGAACGGTTGGCTCTTCCTGTTTGAGACTGTGGGTATATGGTTCTGCTATTTCATGCAGTTCTACCTCTGCGTCTTCTGTTTCGGGTTCAGCAGTGGCCTCTCTGTCTTGGCAGGTCTGCTGCTCTTTGTTGCAGGAAGCATTGCGGTGGTTGTGCCCACCCCCAACGGTGCGGGTCCATGGCACTTCGCGATAATAAGCATAATGGTGCTTTACGGTGTAAGCCCAAACAATGCGTCGGTTTTTGCGTTGATAGTTCACAGCACGCAGACACTGCTTGTAGCGTTGTTGGGACTTTATGCGCTTGTGATGTTGCAATTCAAAAAATCCATTAACAAATAAAAAGAATAATTATGGCATTGACAATCAAAGATCTACAGCCTCGTGAAGTGTGGAAGCATTTTGAGGCATTGACACAGGTCCCACGTCCATCGGGACACCTTGAGAAGGTACAGAAGTTCCTGCTCGACTTCGGTAAGAGCATTAATGTTAAGACATGGCAGGATGAGGCAGGCAACATTATCATGCGCAAGCCTGCCACTCCGGGTCTTGAGGGCCGCAAGGGCATTATCCTTCAGGCTCACATGGATATGGTTCCCCAGAAGACTCCTGACAGCAAGCATGACTTCGTGAATGACCCCATCACTACCGTAGTCAAGGGTGATTGGCTTTATGCTGATGACACGACTCTTGGTGCTGATAACGGTCTTGGCGTCGCTGCTATCATGGCAATCATGGAGGACGACACTCTGCAGCACGGTCCGCTTGAGGCTCTTATCACAGCTGATGAGGAGACAGGTATGTACGGTGCATTCGGCCTCAAGGGCGGCGAACTCGAAGGCAATATCCTTCTGAACCTTGACTCTGAGGAGGAAGGTGTCCTTTATATCGGTTGTGCCGGTGGTTTGGATATCACAGCTACCATGGAGTTCATGGAAGAGGAGAGTGACGAAGAGGATGTTGCTGTCAAGGTGCAGCTCAAGGGGTTGCGCGGTGGCCACTCAGGTCTTGAGATCAACGTAGGTCGTGGCAACGCCAACAAACTTATGGCACGTTTCGTGCGCGAGGCTATGGAAGAGTGCGGTGTCGTGCTCGCAAGCTGGAACGGTGGCAACATGCGTAACGCCATCCCTGCAAGTTGTGAGGTCGTGCTTACACTCCCCGAGGAAGGCGTTGAGGAGCTCAAGGCTATTGCAGCAAAATATGAGACACTCTATAACAGCGAGTATGCTACAATAGAGGAGGGTATCACTCTTGCTGTGGCAGAGTGCGAGATGCCGGAGACTGTTGTTCCCGAAGAGATTCAGGACAACCTTGTTGACGTTATCCTTGCTTGCCACGACGGTGTACTCCGCTTCATTCCTACAATCCCCGATACTGTAGAGACATCAAGCAACCTCTCAATCGTACGCATTGCCGAGGGTAAGGCCGAGATCAACATCCTCGCGCGCAGCTCTTGCGATACAATGAAGGAGTATCTCGCACTCCAGCTTTCAAGCTGCTTTGCAATGGCAGGAATGAAGGTAGAGCTCAGCGGCGGTTACAGCGGCTGGCAGCCCAACGTGAACTCTCCTTTGCTTGCAGCTTTGAAGAGTGCATACAATGATATGTTCGGCAAGGAACCCGATGTGCGTGTAATCCACGCTGGCCTTGAGTGCGGTATCATCTCTACCAACTATCCCGGTATGGATATGGTATCGTTCGGTCCCACACTCATGTCACCGCACTCTCCTACAGAGCGCGTAGAGATTCCTACAGTAGAGAAATTCTATTCTCTTGTGAAGTCTCTTGTTGTGAACGGCGTACTTTAATAAATTATTTATAAGGTGTAATTATAGTGAGGTTGCTGAATGGCAGCCTCACTTTTTAACTTTTTATGGGTTCTTGCCGTGATTTTTTTATAAAAAGAGGCTGTGTTGATAAAAAAAAGCACCGAATATGTTGTTTTTGTTGAAAAAATGATAAATTTGCGGTTGTGATGCTTGAGCAAAAAGAATTGCCGCTCACAAACGGATTAATTAATTAAAAATATTTTTATTATGAAAAAGCATTTCAAATTTACAGCGCTGTTGCTTACTGCAACTATCGTACTTTCATCTTGTATCGGTTCTTTCCGCTTGACAAACAATATCAAGGACTGGAACGAGGGTCTTGGCAACAAGTTCGTCAATGAGCTCGTGTTCATTGCTCTCCATATTGTTCCTGTATACGAGATTGCAATGTTGGTTGACGGCGTTGTTCTGAACTCTATAGAATTCTGGACAGGCAACAATCTGGTAGCAGAGCCGGGCGAGACAAAGATCGTGAAGAACAGCCAGGGTCAGGATGTACAGGTTACAGCTCTTGAGAACGGTTACACAATATCTAACGGTGATACAGCCATGAACCTCTTGTTCAATGCCGAGAACCAGGTTTGGAGCGCGGAGTACAACAACCAGGTTACAGACCTTGTTAAGCTCAACGGTGACAATACAGCACAGCTCTATGTTGATGGCGACATTGTAAACGTTACTCTTGATGCTCAGGGTGTAGGTTATGCACAGATGCTCCTGAACAACAGCTTCGCAATGAAATAATCATCGGATTGTCATAATTATCGGGGTTACCAATCGGTAATCCCGATTTTTTTTGTTTTTTGCCCGTTTATTCTTACCTTAGCTGAAAATATCTCTTATGGAACATCCCGAAAATGACAAGGCTTATAAGGGCCTCAAGGTGAACGACGGCGTAGAGGCTCCAGGCTCAATAAATCCATACCTCTCCACTATGCGGCGTAAGCGTCAGACACTGTTTTCGGTGAATGACTATGTCGAAGGTATCCTCCGTGGCGATGTCACTATGCTAAGCCGTGCCGTGACACTGGTTGAGAGCCTCCTGCCCGAGCATCAGGCCATAGCGCAGGAAGTTGTCGAGCGTTGCCTGCCCCATTCGGGGAACTCGGTGCGTGTGGGTATCACCGGTGTGCCGGGTGCAGGAAAAAGTACCTCTATCGATTCTTTCGGAATGCATATACTTGAACGTTGTGGCGGAAAACTGGCTGTGCTGGCTGTCGATCCCAGCAGCGAGAGAAGTAAAGGAAGTATACTTGGCGACAAGACACGTATGGAACGACTGTCGCAGCATCCCGACGCCTTCATACGCCCAAGTGCGTCGGCTGGCTCGCTCGGCGGTGTTGCCCGCAAGACACGCGAGACTATTGTGCTGTGTGAGGCTGCAGGGTATGACAAGGTATTTGTTGAGACAGTGGGTGTGGGACAAAGCGAAACGGCTGTATATTCCATGGTCGACTTCTTCCTGCTTATACAGATAACCGGTGCGGGAGACGAACTCCAAGGTATCAAGCGAGGTATAATGGAAATGGCCGACGGAGTCGTGATAAATAAGGCCGACGGTGACAACATAGATGAGGCCCGACGTTCTGCCGTACATCTGCGCAATGCGTTGCATCTTTTCCCAATGCCAGCTAGCGGAATACGTCCGCAAGTGCTGACCTACTCGGGTTTCTTTGACTTGGGTATAAAGGAGGTGTGGGATATGATATTTGATTATATCGCAAAGGTGAAGGTGAACGGGGCTTTTGATGAGCGTCGTCACAACCAATCCAAATATTGGATGTATGAGACCATTGATGAGCAGTTGCGTATGCGTTTCATGAATGCTCCTGGTGTTGCCGATAGGTTGATGCACTATGAGCAATTGTTGCTGTCGGGCAAGATGACCTCTTTTGCCGCTGCGGCCAGGATGCTCGATTTCTATGACAACATAAAGGATGGGACAGGAAAATAAAAAAATGCTCCGCAGGGCGGTGCGCGCAAGGCTTGCTGCCATGTCCGATGCCGAGAAAAGAGTGCAGTCGGCTGCAGTATGCCACTCATTGAAAGCGCATATTGCCGTTACCGGGGCAAGGGTGGTGGCACTCTTCTCGCCACTGCCCGATGAACCCCGGATATGGCCGTTGGTAGAGGAACTCTCCAAGAGCATGCTTGTGCTGTTGCCACGTGTCGAAGGGGATGTGATGAACTTCTACTGTTATTCTCCCCGGAGTATGTCAAGCGGTGCTTTCGGTATAATGGAACCTGTAGGTGGCGAACCTGTAGCGCCATATGAGATTGATGTGATGGTTGTCCCTGGTGTCGCATTCACGCCAACCGGTGACCGCATGGGGCGCGGCAAAGGGTATTATGACAAGTATATGTCCCTGGAAGAGTTCCGGGCTGTGAAGATAGGGGTATGTTATGATGTGCAGCTTGTCGATGGGTTGCCCACGGAAATACATGACGTAAAGATGGATAGTGTGATATACAAATGAACGAGCGGCCTCGAGGCCGCTCGTTCATTCATTCAGATGTTTTGGAGTCTGTTTATGATGCCAGAATCTCCTGTGCACGTACAGTCTCCTTGTCAATGGGTTTGTCATCCTTGATTGCCTTTGTGAATGGGATGTAGACAATCTCGTTGTTCCTCAAACCGATCATTACATTACGCTGTCCCTCGAGCAGAGCGTCGATGGCTGCAACACCCAGGCGGCTTGCAAGGATACGGTCGTTTGCCGTTGGGCTGCCACCACGTTGCAGGTAGCCGAGGATTGATACGCGCACGTCAAGCTCCGGGAACTTCTGGCGCATGCTCTCTGCTACTTCCATGATGTTGTAGTCCTTCTCGCGTCCCTCGGCAAACAGCACGATACTGCTGCTCTTTGTACGGCGCAGACCGTTTGCTATGAACTGGTTGATACGTTCGAACTCCGGGTCAATCTCGGGAAGCACGCAGGCCTCGGCACCGGTTGCGATTGTTCCGTTGAGTGCGAGGAAACCGGCGTCACGGCCCATGACCTCAACAATAAACAGGCGCTCGTGTGATGAGGCTGTATCTCTGATTTTGTCGACGCACTCCATGATTGTGTTGAGTGCAGTGTCGTAGCCGATTGTGGTGTCGGTACCATAGAGGTCGTTGTCGATTGTGCCCGGCAATGCTATGCAGGGAATGTCATATTCTCTTGCAAGGTTGTATGCGCCCGTGATTGAACCGTCACCGCCAATAACTACAAGTGCGTCAATGCCCTCTTTCTGTAATGTCTCGTATGCCTTTGCACGTCCTTCCTCGGTCTTGAATTCTGGACAACGGCTTGTCTTGAGGATTGTACCGCCTCGCTGGATTATGTTACTCACGTTCTCTGTCTTGAACTCTGCGATTTCGCCTGTGATAAGGCCTTTGTATCCACGGTAGATGGCTTTTACTCTAATACCGTGGTAGATACATGCACGTGTGACGGCACGAATGGCTGCATTCATACCAGGGGCGTCTCCTCCCGATGTGAGGATGCCCACGCAACTAAGTTTATTTCTCATTTTCTTTTATATTATGGTATTTTATGATTGCTTGTTTGCAGTTCTCCATAAGCCACTTCGGGGTGGAGGTCGCTCCACATATACCTATTGATTCCACGCCGTTGGTCAGTGACAGGTCTATGTCTTCGGCCGATTCAATCTGATGTGAGTTGGGGTTTACCCTTTTGCATTCGTTGAAAAGGATTTTGCCGTTCGAACTCTTCTTGCCGCATACGAAAAAGAGCAACTGGTGCGATTTTGCGAATTCACCGATGCCGTTCATCCTTCCGGCTACCTGGCCGCATACAGTGTTGAACGATTTGCACTCTTTGCCTGGCTCTATACGCTCTTCAATGGCGCTTACGATACGCTTGTAGCCCTCGAGCGACTTTGTGGTCTGTGAATATATGTATGTGTCCTTGCTGTTGTCTATGCGGTCGAGCTGGTCGATGTTCTCGATGACAATTGCTTCACCACGGGTCTGGCCGACAAGTCCCAGCACCTCGGCATGTCCCGTCTGTCCGTGGATGATTATCTGACGCTGCTTTTCAGCAGTCTCTTGCCATTTCTGCTTGATACGCTGTTGCAGCTTGAGTACAACGGGGCAGGTGGCGTCAATGAGTTCAAGATTGTTTTTTTTGGCAATCTCATATGTTTCGGGCGGCTCGCCGTGTGCCCTGAGCAACACCTTTGCGTTGTGGAGCTCCCTGTATGTGTCATGGTCAATGGTGATGAGCCCTATGCGTTTGAGCCTGTCGCATTCTATGCTGTTGTGCACGATATCGCCAAGGCAGTATAGTGTACCGCCATTGCTGAGCTCCTCTTCGGCCTTCTTTATTGCGGTTGTGACTCCGAAGCAGAAACCTGAATTGTCATCTATCTCAATTTTCAGCATTCCGATGTGAGTTTGTTGAATGTTTCTACCAGCCAGTTCATCTGTTCTTCGCGTGTGAGGTTGCTGTTGTCAAGGAGCAGGGCGTCGTCGGCCTTTCTCAATGGGCTTACCTCGCGTGTCTGGTCAATGTGGTCGCGCTGCAACACATTCTCCAGGATGTCGTTGAAATCGGGCTTGTCACCTCTTGCAACCAACTCGTCATAACGGCGCTGGGCACGGACCTCGGCCGATGCTGTCACGAAAACCTTCATTTCGGCGTCGGGGAATACGGTGGTTCCTATATCCCTGCCGTCCATTACAATGCCCTTCTGTTTGCCCATCTCGCGTTGCTGGTCGACCATGGCGCTGCGTACAAAGTCGAGTGCGGCAACCTTGCTTACAAAACGTGAGACCTCAAGCGAACGTATCTCATGTTCAACGTTCACGCCGTTCAGAAGTGTCACGGAATTCTTTGTCTCAGGATCTGCCTCAAAAGATATGTGAATTTCGTCGAGCCTTTCGCGTAATGCCGCAGTGTTGATATCCTCTCCCTCTATGAGCCCGTTCTGCATGCAGAACAGAGCAACGGCGCGGTACATCGCACCGCTGTCAAAGTAAAGATATCCGATGTTGCGTGCAAGCGCTTTTGCCATTGTGCTTTTGCCACAAGACGAGAAACCGTCAATGGCTATGATGATTCTTTTCATTGTCGCAATAATTTGTCTTATACTATTTCTTTGTAAAGTTAGCAAAGATATTGCAACAAATGAACAAAAAAATCCGTAATTTTATTTTTGATGAGGATTTTTCTATTGTTCCGGCATCTCCTTACAATGAATAGGAGAGGTTGAACAGGAATGATGACGATGATACGTGCAGTTTGCTGTATGATACTCCGAATTTCACCTTATTTATATGCAGTCCTGCTCCTGCTGTGAAACCGTCCCATTTACTGCCGTCAACAGACAACTCTTTGCCGGTCCGGAAGTTATATCCCAAGGATGCGTGGAAATTCTTTCCCAACAGGAAGTCTGCGCCCACTACTATGTGCTTGAGCAGAAGCTCACCGAATCCGTCTTCGCTGCCGTCGGCATTGTAAAAGTCGTCCTTGCTCCATCTGTTAAGGTTTACAAGGGTGGCCGACAACAATATCGGTGCGTGTGAAAGCCTTTTTGTTATTCCTGCCTGTATGTCCAAAGGCATCTTCTCATGTTTCTCCTCAAAAGCCTTTACCTGGCCGCCGAGGTTCTTTATGGCAAATGACAGGGATAGCTCGCTGTCGGGGTTATAGTAGTTGATACCAAGATCCACACCCAAGGCCATTGAACTCATGCTCTCATACTTTGAGTATATGAATTTTGCTGTTACGCCTCCACTCCAACGCTCGCTGAGCAGATAACTGTAAAGGAGGCCGATCTCAATGTCCTTCGCACTGAATGTGCCTGTAAAAATGTTGTCCTCGGTGTATCCGTCAAAATCTCCATGGTCAATGTAACGTGCCGAGAGTGCTGCGGTAGAGCGTTCGCCGAAAGCCTTTCCGAACATGGCGCCAGCAACCTTGCTGTCACTCATGTATGTCATATAGGTGAGGTTTATCGTGTTGTCCGACACATTGGCAAGGAGTGCCGGGTTATGCATGGACATGGTGATGTCATCCTCGATAATGCTGATGTTCTGTCCCCCAAGCCCGGCAGCGCGGTAAGAGTAGGGCATCCGCAGTATGTTGAATGCATTCTCGCCGCTCTGTGCCATACATACCGGCGGTAAAAAAAGAAAAATACAAAAAAAGGTATATATATGTTTCACTTTCCTGATATTTTGTTTAGTTTTGTAAACGTATATTGGCAGTGCACCGCGAAGATACGCCTTTTTTGTAACATTTATAATAATGTAGGACGTAAACCTCGGTTATCTGCAATAAAATAACGCAAAAAAAGCGCATTTATTCGGTGTTGGTTAAAGAAAATCTTTTTAAAATAAAAAAAAGATTGTTTTAATCGTGCGTATTGAAAAATATTGTTTATTTTTGCCCATTAGAAAATAAATACATATCGCTATATGAGTACAAATAACAGACAGTTTAAAGGAGACGAGCACATTGAAGTTAAAAAAAGTGCTAAGGTGAACTTGGAACAGCACAAGACAGTATGGCTTTTGATCGGTTTTGTAATGGTCTTTGCCGTTTTGTTTGTTGCTTTTGAGTGGACAACTTTCGAGGATAAGGATGCAAGAATCGTTGCAACTGCTCCTCCACCAGCAATCGAGGAGCCTGAGGTTCTGAAAGAGATCCAGATTCAGGTAAAGCACCAGCTCCCACCTCCACCTGCTGCCCAGAAGCCTACAGAGGTCATTGAGATCATCAAGGACGAGATTGACCAGCAGGAGTCTGAGCTTATTTCAACAGAGGATGTTGTTGCAGACCCGGTTGACGTATCAGAAAATCAAATGATTGTTGTCGACGACGAACCGGAGGAGGAGGAGATTTTCCAGGTTGTAGAGCAGCCCGCTGAGTTCCCCGGTGGTATGCAGGCTATGTACAAGTGGTTGAGCGACAATATCGAGTATCCACGTATTTCACGCGACAATAACTCACAGGGTAGAACAATCCTCCGTTTCGTCGTTAACTCTGACGGTTCAATCCAGGGTATCGAGGTAATCAAGAGTTCCGGTGATATGTACCTTGACAAGGAGGCTGTACGCGTGGTAGGCCAGATGCCTAAGTGGTCTCCTGGTAGGCAGGCCGGTAAGGCTGTACGTTGCTGGTTTACTCTCCCGGTAATGTTCCGTTTGCAGTAAAATGTAGAATAATAGAGGGAGGCTGCGTTGCAGCCTCCTTTTTTTTGATATATTAAATTGTGTTATCATGTACAATTGGGAAGAAGTCAGAGATTTAGTAAACAAGTTCATCGACGAACTTCAGTTTGAACGCGAACCGCGCGAATTGTACGCGCCCATAAGATACACTATTGAACAGAGCGGCAAGCGAGTACGCCCGGTCCTGTTCCTTATGGCCTATAATATGTATAAGGAGTCTCTTGACGGGGCTTTCTATCCGGCTGTAGCTGTCGAGACTTATCATAACTACACTCTCATCCACGATGATGTGATGGATCGTGCATCGATACGTCGCGGCAAACCTACCGTTTGTGCAAAGTGGGGCGATACGGCTGCAATCCTCTCGGGTGATACGATGCTGGTGCTGGCATATGAGTTCCTTTCTCACGTACCTGCCGACAAGTTGCCCGCGATGCTCTCACTCTTTACTGAGACTGCAAAGGAAATCGGTGACGGCCAGCAGTATGACCTGGGCTTCGAGACACGCGATGATGTCAAGGAAGAGGAGTATATGGAGATGATACGTCTGAAGACCTCTGTCTTGCTTGCAGCAGCATTGAAGCTCGGTGGAATCCTTGCAGATGCTCCGGCCGAGGACCTCGAGAACCTCTATGCCTACGGCGAGAGGATGGGTCTTGCCTTCCAGTTGCAGGATGACCTTCTTGACGTGTATGCCGACCAGTCGCTGTTCGGCAAGAAGATTGGCGGTGATATCTGCTGCAACAAAAAGACATTCCTCCTGATTACAGCCATGAATCTTGCTTCTGCCGGGCAGTTGGCGACAATGAAGGAGTGGATGGAGAAGAGCGAGTTCGATGCCGATGCCAAGATTGCGTACTTTACGAATCTTTATAATGAGTTGGGTGTGAGGGAGATCTGCGAACGACGTATACAGGCTCTTTTTGACGAGTGTGACAGATATATGGAGAAACTCTCTGTCGCTCCCGAGAAGAAAATATATCTCAAGGAGTTTGCCGACTCTCTGTTGAACAGAAATCTTTAATTGCCGTGCCTTATCGCCGATTGCCAAAGACTGACCAGGCTCGAATAAGGGCTCTGCAGAGCGCCGTAGAGAGCAGTGTTGAGAATGGGGTATTTACGAATGTCCTCACTCACAACACCTATCATCGCGCAAAGGACTTCCTGCAGAGGTTCTCGGCCGAGGTGGAGGTGTACAAACGCTGTGTCAAGGAGCAGGCATCCAAACGCGGGAATACTGAATATGAAGCCGCATTAAAGAAGGCCCGTATGTATGTATCGCACTTTATCCAGGTACTCAGTATGTGTATAATGCGTGGCGAGGTAGCCCGCAGCAAACGCTCTTATTATGGTTTGCCTGAGAATGAGGATACCGTGCCGAATCTCTTTTCCGAGTCTTCGGTGCTCGAGTGGGGGCAGAAGGTGATGGAAGGTGAACGTCGTAGGCAAGGCGAGGGAGGTGTACCAATCTATAACCCGACAATGGGGCGTGTGTCGGTGGTGTTCGATATGTTCAAGGAGAAATATGACCGTCAGCAGGCATTGCAACAGCGCACGGCCGAGGCTTTGCAGAATATATCGGATATGCGCTTCGAGGCCGATGAGATAATCTTTGAGGCGTGGGCGGAGATTGAGAAGGCATTCTCTTCTTTCCAGGGTGAGGCCAGATTGCGCAAGTGTGCGCAGTACGGAGTTATATACTATGACCGTCCCGACCGTAAACGTAAAAAAGAGCAAGGGAAATGATAGAGTTCATAGATACGCATACACATCTTTTTGAACCGGAATTCGCCGAAGACAGGGAAGCGGTTGTGCAGCGTGCAGTAGAGGCGGGAGTGAAGACTCTCTGTCTGCCTTGCATAACAGAGGCATCATTGTCTCGTATGGAGGAAATGTGTGCCGGTTTCCCGGGGATATGCTATCCCATGATAGGGTTGCATCCAACAGAACTTGGCGATGACTATCAGGCTGTGCTTGACAGGATGTACAAGGAATTGAAAGGCAATGACAGTTATATTGCAGTGGGTGAGGTGGGTCTCGACCTCTACTGGGACGTTACCCGAAAGAATGAGCAGCTCGATGCATTCCGTCAGCAGATAGAGTGGGCCGCAGAGACCGGTCTGCCGCTCGCCATACATTCCCGTAATGCTTTTGACGATTTGTATAAAGTGATGGATGATAACCGTTCCAAAGGGCTGACGGGCGTTTTCCATTGTTTCTCAGGTGATGCCGAGGAAGCACGGAAATTACTCTCCTTTGACGGCTTTTATCTGGGAATAGGCGGTGTGGTTACCTATAGGAAATCCACTTTGCCGTCGGTGCTTGCAGATGTCCCTCTTGAAAGGGTGGTGCTTGAGACCGATTCGCCCTATCTTGCTCCTGTCCCCCGACGTGGCAAGAGAAACGAAAGCTCCTATATCCCTTTTGTAGCGCAGAAACTTGCGGAAATATATGGATGCTCTGTTGATGAGGTAGCGGCTGTAACCACTGATAATGCCTGTAGGCTTTTTCCAAAAATAAAGTGAAATGAGAATAGATAAGATAGATATTGCAAAGAAACCTTTGCTTATAGCAGGTCCATGTAGTGCAGAGAACGAAGAGCAGGTTATGGCTGTGGCAAGGGCATTGGTCGGAAAAACCGCTTTCTTCAGGGCCGGCCTCTGGAAACCCCGCACGCGTCCCGGATGTTTTGAGGGCGTTGGTAAAGAGGGACTATTGTGGATGCAGCGTGTGCGTAACGAACTTTCGCAGCCTGTCGCAACCGAAGTAGCTACAGCCGAGCATGTAGAACTCGCTTTGTCGGCAGGGATAGATATGCTGTGGGTGGGAGCGCGCACTACTGCCAACCCTTTTGCTGTGCAGGAGATTGCCGATGCGCTCCGTGGCTGCGATGTTCCGGTGTTTGTTAAAAACCCGGTCAATCCCGATCTTGAACTTTGGATAGGTGCTCTTGAAAGGCTTAACAATGCCGGGGTAACCCGTTTGGGTGCTATCCATCGCGGTTTTTCGTCTTATGGCGAGAAATATTTCCGCAACGCTCCGCAGTGGCAGCTGCCGCTTGAGCTTCGCCGCAGACTGCCTCAGTTGCCCCTTGTGTGTGACCCGAGCCACATCTCGGGCAAACGCGAGCTTATAATGTCATTGTCGCAGCAGGCTATGGACCTCAATTTCGATGGTCTGATGATAGAGACACACTGTAATCCTGTGTGCGCGTTGAGCGACTCGCGTCAGCAGGTTACTCCCGATGAACTTTCTGTAATACTTGACCGCATAGTGCACCGTTCGGCTTCAGCCGACAACGGTGAGTTCCAGAGCTACCGTAACCAGATAGATGAGATTGACGAAACTCTTATGGGGCTTATTGCCAAACGCATGGAGGTGTCGCGTGAGATCGGGGAACTGAAACGTGATAAAGGGCTTACCGTGTTCCAGCCTTCGCGCTACGATGAGACGATGAAGCGCTGTGAGGCATACTGTGAGCGTGCGAAACTCGATGCCGAGGCAATGAAGGATATCTTCGAGGCTATCCACTCCGAGAGCATAAGGCAGCAGCTCCGCATACTCAACGACGATAAACGCTGATAAATGATGGACGTCTCGTCAAGGATATCCCGTTTGTTTTACATTGCCTGTGCAGCGCTGGCAATCTTGTTGGTGCTGATGCTCGTTCTTTCAAAGGATGCAGTGCAGGAGGGGGACCTTGTGGGGGAAAAACTCGCGATGCGCCATTCGGCACTTCTTGATATTGTCGATTGCGAGGGTTATTCTGCCGTTGAGGTCAAGAATCCCTGGGGCGAAGGGCTCTTGAAGAGATATCTGCTTGTCCCGTCTGATTCTGTATTGCCGGAGAACTTGCCCGAAGGTGTTGTGGTGAGGACTCCGCTTGAGAAAGCGCTTGTGTTCTCCGGGGTCCATGTGGCTCTTTTTGAGGAGCTTGGTGTGGCAGGGAGTGTCGCGGCGGTATGTGATGCCGGGTATGTGTATAGTGAAGAGACTGTGAATGCGTTGTCAAAGGGTGAGGTAATCGATTGCGGCAGTTCGCTCGATGTCAGTATGGAGCAGGTAGCTGTGGCTTCGCCCGATGCCGCTTTTGTGCTGCCGTACGAGAATGGCGGTTATGGCAAACTTGAGAAGGTGGATTTTCCGCTTATCGAGTGTGCTGACTATATGGAAATATCGCCGCTTGCATGTGCCGAATGGGTCCGTTTCTATGGCCGTCTGTTGGGTAAGGCTGCTGTTGCCGATTCCATATACGATGCAGTGTGCGATGAATATGATGTGCTCTGCCGGGTGGCATCGAAGGGTTGGCCTCGTCCAAGGCTGTTGTGCGAGTTGAGAAGCAGTTCGGCATGGTATGTGCCGGCAGGTGGCAGCACCATGGGACGTATGTATGCCGATGCAGGTGCCGATTATCTGTTCTCGCATTGCAGTGGCAGCGGCTCAGTCCCGCTATCATTTGAACTTGTGCTTGAGAGGGCGGCTGATGCTGATGTGTGGCTTGTGAAATATAACTCCGAGGTGGACAAGACATACTCCTCTTTGCTTGATGAATATGAGGGCTATTCGCATTTCAGGCCATTCACAGAGAAGAATATATTTGTGTGCAATACAAGGGAGAAGAGGCTTTTCGAGGACAGGACATTCCATCCCGAAAGAATGTTGAAGGAGCTTGTTGCTCTGTTTCATCCGCATCTGTTGCCCGGTTATGAATTGAGATACTATGAGAGAATGCATCAATAAGAATCTGCTGTTGCTCGTTGCTGGCGTTGTGCTGCTATTCCTGCTCTTTATGCTGAATGTCTTCTGTGGGGCGGTGGATGTGCCGTATGTCGAGGTCTTCAGGGCGCTTGCTGGTGAGAGTACAAATGAGATGTGGCGTCTCATTGTTGTAGAGACTCGTTTGCCGCAGGCTATTGTGGCGTTGCTTGCCGGAGCGGCAATCTCGGTGGCCGGTCTGATACTCCAGACCCTTTTCAATAATCCTCTGGCAGGTCCCGAGGTTCTTGGAATAAACAGCGGTGCAGGTCTTGGCGTGGCTCTTGTGATGCTTCTTTCGCATGGAGCTGTTGTGAGCGGGGCGTTTGGCGGCTTTGTTGCCGTTCTGTTGGGGGCTTTCATTGGCGCGCTGCTTGTGATAGCTCTGATACTCTCACTCTCCTCAATGTTGAAGAACAAACTCTATCTGCTCATTGCCGGTGTGTCAATAAGCTATCTCGTTTCTTCCGTTATATCGGTGTTGAACTATTTTGCAACATCCGAGGGTGTGCACTCGTACATGATTTGGGGTATGGGCAGCTTCGGTGCTGTATCTATGGGACAGATGCTGTGGTTCGCTCTTCCGTTGCTGCTGTTGCTTGCTGTTGCGCTGTTTATGATGAAACCCATGAATGCGCTACTTCTGGGTGATGACTATGCGGCCAATCTGGGTGTTGATGTAATGGGTACAAGAGTGGTTCTGCTGGCTGTTACCGGCCTTCTTACCGCTGTTGTGACTGCGTTCTGCGGTCCTGTGGCATTCATAGGCCTGGCTGTTCCACATATTGCACGTCTTTCCCTTAAGACGGGCAACCATCGTCTTCTTTTGCCGGCTACAATGGTTGTGGGTGCTTCGGTAGCGCTTTTGTGCAATCTCCTGACGATGTTGCCTGGCGAGAGCGGGCTGTTGCCGTTGGGTGCAATAACACCGCTTGTGGGTGCTCCGGTTATAATTTATGTCGTGCTCAAGGATTGCCGTTTGTAATAATTATACAAACTATAGCTGTTCGTGAAATCTTTTTGTTAAATATTTTTGTTGTTTTCGGCTAAAATGTTTGTATAAAACGAAAAAAGAGGTTACTTTTGTCGAATGAAAGCGACTGCTTTTCGTAAATAGGAAACAGGTATGCGCCAGTCAATATTTTTTACCCGAATTAATATTATAACCTCTCTTCTGCGTTAGGTCGGGTTTGGCTGTGTCTGTTATTCATCAGGTTGCCTTTCTCCCGTACGAGAAGGGCGTTTTTGTTAAAAGGAATTCTTATGAAGATAAAGTTGAGAAGTGCCCAAAGCACCGAAGGACGCCGTATGGCCGGAGCCCGTGCGTTGTGGATTGCCAACGGTATGAAACGTGAAATGTTCGGCAAACCCATTGTGGCTATTGCGAACTCTTTTACACAACTGGTTCCCGGTCACACCCATCTGCACGAGGCAGGGCAGATTGTCAAGGCTGAGATTGAAAAGCTCGGCTGCTATGCAGCGGAGTTCAATACCATTGCCATTGATGACGGTATTGCTATGGGTCATGACGGAATGCTCTATTCGTTGCCTTCGCGCGACATCATCGCCGACAGTGTGGAGTATATGTGTAATGCGCACAAGGTAGATGCCCTTGTCTGTATCTCGAATTGCGACAAGATTACTCCGGGTATGCTCATGGCGGCAATGCGCCTTAATATCCCCACTGTCTTTGTTTCCGGTGGCCCTATGGAAAAGGGAACATGGAAAAACGAGAACCTTGACCTTGTAATTGCTATGGTTAAGGCTGCCGATGAGAGTGTCAGTGATGAGGAACTTGCTGAGATTGAGAAACGTTCTTGCCCGGGATGCGGGTGCTGCTCGGGTATGTTCACTGCCAATTCAATGAACTCGCTCACCGAGGCTATCGGCTTGTCATTGCCCGGTAACGGAACAATCCTGGCAACTCATACCAACCGTGTTCAGCTTCTCAAGGATGCTGCAAAGGTGATTGTGAAGAATGCCATGAAGTATTATGGCGAGGGCGACACATCTGTGCTCCCGCGCAGCATTGCCACACGTGAGGCTTTCCTCAATGCCATGACTCTTGACATCGCAATGGGTGGCTCAACAAATACAATCCTCCACCTTCTTGCTGTAGCGCAGGAGGCCGGAGTCGAATTCAAGATGGAGGACATCGACAAATTGAGCCGCAAGGTTCCCTGTCTGTGCAAGCTTGCTCCCAACGGGCAGAAATATGCAGTACAGGATTGTGGCCGTGCAGGCGGTATCATAGGTATCATGGGTGAGCTTGCGAAGGGTGGTCTGCTCGATACTTCCGTTGTACGTGTAAACGGAGCCACATTGGGCGAGGATATCGCGAAATATTCGGTAACCGGTGATATTGTTGATGATGAGGCAATGAGAATATACAGCACCGCGCCGGCCAATGTGTTCTGCAACAGGATGGGCGAGCAGAACTGTACATACGGTTCACTTGATAAAGATCGTGAGAATGGCTGTATCCGCTCGCTCGATAATGCCTATACAAAGGACGGAGGCCTTGCAATACTCTTCGGAAACATAGCCAAGGACGGTTGTGTGGTAAAGACAGCGGGCGTGGATGAGAGTATCTGGAAATTCAGCGGCAAGGCAAAAGTGTTCGACTCCCAGGAGGCTGCCGTCGAGGGTATCCTTGGCGGTGCAGTCCAGGCAGGTGATGTGGTGGTGATTATCTATGAGGGTCCCAAGGGTGGCCCCGGTATGCAGGAGATGCTTTATCCTACATCCTACATCAAGTCACGTCATCTCGGCAAGGAGTGTGCGCTCATTACCGACGGCCGTTTCAGCGGAGGAACATCGGGCTTGAGCATCGGACATATCTCGCCCGAGGCTGCAGCCGGTGGCAACATCGGTAAATTGCGCGACGGTGACATAATTGATATTGATATCCCCGCACGTTCAATCAATGTGAGGCTGAGTGATGAGGAACTCGCGGCACGTGAGATGTTCCCGCTGACACGCGACAGGGTTGTCTCAAAGAGCCTCAAGGCGTATGCAAATATGGTAAGTTCTGCCGATAAGGGTGGAGTCAGAATAATAGACTAAGGCTAAACAATGGGAAAAGATAAGATAACAGGTTGCGAGGCGCTGATGCGCTCGCTTGTGAATGAGGGAGTCGATACTGTCTTCGGCTATCCCGGTGGTTCGATAATGCCGGTGTTCGATGCGATGTACGACTACCAGAAAGTATTCCGCAGTGTGCTTGTACGCCACGAACAGGGTGCAGTACATGCTGCTCAGGGTTATGCCCGCAGTTCAGGTAAGGTCGGCCTCTGTATAGTTACAAGCGGTCCCGGTGCAACAAACACGCTTACAGGTATAAGTGATGCAATGCTTGACAGTACTCCTGTGGTTGTAATTGCTGGTCAGGTGCCTACTGCAGTGTTGGGTACTGATGCCTTCCAGGAGATTGACTTTGTGGGTATAACACAGCCTATAACCAAGTGGAGCTATCAGATACGCCGTGCCGAGGATGTTGCATGGGCTGTTGCAAGAGCATTTTATATTGCCGGAACAGGACGTCCCGGTCCGGTGGTGCTTGACTTTACAAAGGACGCGCAGACCGCTCTTACGGATTTTGAACCGGCGAAGGTGGAGAATGTACGTAGCTACATTCCTTATCCTACACCTGACAAAGCGGCTGTTGAGGAGGCTGCAAGGCTCATCAACGCATCGAAACGTCCGTTTGTGCTTGTAGGTCAGGGCGTGGAGCTGGGCGAGGCGCATGAGGAACTGAAGGAGTTCATCGAAAAAGCTGATATCCCTGCGGCACGTACACTTATGGGTCTTTCTGCACTGCCTACCGATCATCCGCTCTGTGTCGGCATGTTGGGTATGCACGGTAATTATGGCCCTAATGTCAACACCAACGAATGTGACCTGCTCATAGCTGTGGGTATGCGTTTCAGCGACCGTGTGACAGGCAACGTAAAGACGTATGCCAAGCAGGCCAAGGTGATACATATCGATATTGACCATGCCGAAATAAACAAGAATGTCGTTGTGGACGTTCCTGTAGTGGGTGACTGCAAGGAGGTGCTTCCGATGCTTACAGCACTTGTAGAGAAGGCCTCGCACAAGGAGTGGATAGAGAGCTTCCACAAATATAATGCGATAGAGCATGAGAAGGTGATTGAGAAGGCTCTTAACCCGGGTGAAGGCCCGTTGCTTATGGGTGAGGTCGCACGCAAGGTCAGTGAGGCTACAGGCAACAGCGCAATCCTTGTTACCGACGTGGGCCAGAACCAGATGATGTCGGCACGTTATTTCAAGTTCACCAAGCCTCACAGCATCCTTACTTCGGGCGGTCTGGGAACAATGGGCTATGGACTCCCTGCTGCCATCGGCGCAAAGATTGCTATGCCCGAGCGCACCGTGTGTGTCTTTGCAGGTGACGGAGGATTGCAGATGAACATCCAGGAGTTCGGTACAATAATGGAGCAGGGCGTGGCAGTGAAGATTATCCTGCTTAACAATAACTTCCTGGGCAATGTGCGCCAGTGGCAGGAACTCTTCTTCAACCACCGCTATTCGTGGACACCTATGCTGAACCCGGATTATGCTCTCGTGGCAAAGGGTTACGGTATCGCTTCGCGTCTGGTGACCGAGCGTGAGCAACTTGATGATGCAATAAAGGAGATGCTTGAGACTCCGGGCGCATTCCTGCTGCATGTGGCAGTTAAGGAGGAGGCGAACGTAATGCCTATGACACCTCCGGGAGCAACAGTAAGCGAGATGATTTTTGAATAAAGCCCAATTTAAGAGTATGGAAAAGAAACTTTATACAATCATTATATATACCGAGAACATCGCGGGTATGCTTAACCAGGTTACAGCCGAGTTTACCCGAAGAATGATGAATATTGACACTATAACAGCTTCTTCCTCGTCAGTTGACGGTGTACACCGTTATACAATCTCACTTTGGGGCGAAGAGGATTCAATCCATAAGGTTACAAAGCGCATTGCAAAGAAGGTGGATGTTCTCAAGGCCGACTATTATGTCGACAATGAGATATTTTTCCAGGAGGTTGCGCTGTATAAACTTTCTACACCGCGTTTGCTCGAGAACAACGAGATATCACGTATAATACGTCATAACAACGCGCGTGTGATAGAGGTGAATGCCAACTACACCGTTGTTGAGATGACAGGTCAGACAGATACCGTCGTGAACCTCTACAATGAGTTCGTGGCTCAGGACTGTATCCTGCAGTTTGTGAAATCGGGTCGCGTAGCAGTGCCACGTGCATCGCAGGCAAGCCTTGGCGATTTGCTTTTCGACGAGGATTATAAACGTAAATCAGTAAAAAACAGATAACAATTATGGCAGAAATGAATTTTGGCGGAGTTGTTGAGAATGTAACCACTCCCGTAGAGTTTTCACTTGAGAAAGCACGTGAGGTGCTTAAGAACGAGACAATTGCAGTACTTGGATACGGTGTTCAGGGTCCTGGTCAGGCATGCAACTTGCGCGACAACGGTTTCAATGTGATCGTTGGCCAGCGTGAGGGTGCTACCTATGACAAGGCGGTAAAGGACGGATGGGTTCCGGGCGAGACCCTCTTCTCTCTTGAGGAGGCTGCAGAGCGCGGTACAATTGTATGTATGCTCCTTTCCGATGCTGCGCAGATTGCTGTATGGCCCAGAATCAAGGGCTCGCTCACAGCAGGCAAGGCTCTCTACTTCTCTCACGGTTTCGGTATCAACTGGAGCGACCGTACAGGCATCGTCCCTCCACAGGATGTTGACGTGATTATGGTTGCCCCCAAGGGTTCAGGAACCTCTTTGCGTACAATGTTCCTCGAGGGACGTGGTGTTAACGCGTCTTATGCTGTTCATCAGGATGCTACCGGCAATGCTCTTGAGAGAGTGCTTGCATTCGGTATCGGCATCGGTTCAGGTTATATGTTCGAGACAACATTCGAACGTGAGGCTGTTTCGGACCTCACCGGTGAGCGTGGCTCACTGATGGGTGCTATCCAGGGACTCTTCCTCGCGCAGTACGAGGTTCTGCGTGAGAACGGTCATACTCCTTCTGAGGCTTTCAACGAGACTGTCGAGGAGTTGACCCAGTCACTCATGCCTCTCTTCTCGGCAAAGGGTATGGACTGGATGTATGCTAACTGCTCTACAACAGCACAGCGTGGTGCTCTTGACTGGATGACTCCATTCCACGATGCCATCAAGCCTGTAATGTACAGACTCTATGAGTCGGTAAAGAGCGGTAACGAGGCACAGATTTCTATCGATTCGAACTCGCAGCCCGACTATCGCGAGAAGCTCAACGAGGAGCTCAAGGCGTTGCGCGAGAGCGAGATGTGGCGCACAGCAGAGGTTGTCCGCCGTTTGCGTCCCGAGAACAATTGATCGGAGAAAACAGTGATGGAAAGGCTGCGCTGCAGGGCGTGGCCTTTCTTGTTTGATACTAATAGGGATTTCCCCCTCTTTTTGTAGGTTTTTTCCCTTTTCGCAATGTTTATATGGTTATATTTTTGTACCAGAATAAAAACCAAAGACGAACGACTATGAAAAATCAGGTAATGAAAATGCAGTCAAGAGACGTCAAGATGATTGTTGCGATGTTTCTGGTTCTCGTTTCTCCGCTTGTTGCAACGGCGCAGGTCGATGATGTGTATTTTGTGCCCACAAAGGAGAATGAGGAGAAGGTACTGGTTGTGAAGAGTACAGCCGAGAAGTATAATATTGACAATACTTCTGAAAGTTCTATGCGTAATGTCGACGAGTATAACCGTCGTTCTACAGCATACACCAATGCTCCCGATGAGTATATCGATGAGAACTACACCGATGAGTATGTGTATGAGGATGACTCTTACGATGACTACAGCTATTCGACACGTATAATACGTTTCCGTAATCCTCGTAGGGCTGTGTATAGTTCTATCTATTGGGATCTGATGTACGGTTGCGGCATAAATGACTGGCTCATCTATGACAACGGATACAGCATAGACATATATCCTACTTATAATAATCCGTTCTATTTCTGGAGTGATTTCGCATTCTCATGGAATCCTTTCAGCTGGTACAGTTGGCATAGTTGGCACAGTTGGCATCATGCAGCCCACTGGGGATGGCATCACCCTTATTACAGCCACTATTACGGTCACTGCTACGACCACTATTACGGTCACTATTACGGTCACCACAACCACATAGCAATGCATCCGAACCACAATTATTGGAGTCCTTCACGCCGTAATAACCGTTATATCCCTACAAACGGTGCCGTAGGCGGTGGACGATATGAAAGAGGTGAGGGTAGCCGTGGAAACAGGGTGGCTGCATCGGACAAGAAAAATAGCGGCAGAGTAAACCTTCGTGGCAATGCGGGCAACCGTAGCGACAAGGTCGCATCGGCTGACAGAGGCACTTCCAACAATAACAACAGCGGCAGAGTAAACCTTCGTGGCAATGCGGGCAACCGTAGCGACAAGGTCGCATCGGCCGACAGAGGCACTTCCAACAATAACAATAGCGGCAGAGTAAATCTGCGCGGCAATGCCGGCAATAGAGGTAACAATGCTGCAGCACAGAGCGGTAACAATAGAAATGAGAATGTTGCAGGCTTCAAGATCGGCGGCAATCAGGGACGTGACAATGCAATACGTCGTCAGCAGCCGGCACGCGGTTCGTCAAATGTAAACAACAGCCGTGCGGCAAACAGTGGCAAGAGCAACAGTGAGAGTGTGCGTCAACAGAAGAACAATAACACCTCAAACAGTTCTAACCGTGGCAGTTCGGTCAACCGTAGAAGTTCTGGTTCTTCATCAGGGTACAACCGTCCGAGCAGTACCAGTGTGACACGCTCACGCAACTCCTCGTCATCAGAGAACCGTAGCAGTTCAAGCTACAGCCGCAGTTCGGGCAGTTCCCGCAACAACAGCTCAAGCTATAGCCGTAGTTCAAGTTCACGCAGCAGCTCAAGTTTCGGTGGCGGTTCACGCAGCGGTTCATCTGGCGGCTCACGCTCAGGTGGTTCACGCGGCGGTGGCGGCAGAGGCAGATGATGAAATATGTGAATATAGAGTTTAATGTCTACTATCAAATAAATAATGACTACTATGAAAAAGATAATATGCAGTTTGCTCCTTTCACTCCCGTTGGGAGTCGGTGCACAGACTTTATATGACGTTACTCCATTTATGGACAACGACCTTACCGGAACTTCACGTTTCATCTCAATGGGAGGCTCCATGGGTGCTTTGGGTGGTGATATCTCGGTAATGGGAACAAACCCTGCAGGTATAGCCCTGTACCGCCGTTCGGATTTCTCCTTTACCGGAAGCCTCAACTTCAACAACACCAAAGCAAAGTACAACAAGACATCCGTGTCGTCTGACTATGCTTCTGGTGATGTTGAGAGCATGGGTGCTGTACTCGCCAACAAGATGAATGACGGCGGTTCGTTGAAGTTCCTTAATGTGGGTATGGGCTATCGCCGCAAGAACGGTCTTTCAAGAGAGTTCGAGATGGCCGGTCCCGCTGATGATGGCTTCTCACAGCAGTATGTGATAAGGGACCTGTACGACAACAATCCTTTCGATTTGGGTTCAATAGACGGTTATTCATATTCCGACTTCTATTACAGTTGGTTGCCGTTGCTTGCAACATATGCGAATATCGGTGATGTTGACGGTAACCTGATAACTACTCCCGACGGGGAACTCATATATAACCCTACGGACATCGGTTTTATAGGTAAGGAACGTGGCGGTGTCTCCGAGGTTGATGTGAACCTTGCCGCAAACTTCAACGACAGGATTTATGTTGGTGCAACACTCTCATTTGCCAATGTGGACTACAGTACAGAAAACCTCTATTATGAGAATGACGAAATAGGTGAGATATATTCAATAGGCAACTACAATCATATTGAAGGAACAGGATTCAGCGTAAAGCTCGGAACTATCATCCGTCCGTTCCAGTACTCGCCTTTCAAGTTCGGTTTAGCCGTGCATACTCCGACATGGTATAGCCTCAAGAGCTACTCATATGCCGATATCCAGGGACCGTTCGAGGATTTCTACGATACACGCGATTGGGACCTGTATGATGGTGAGTTGCGTACAAAGAGCAAGTTCAGAACACCTTGGCGCTTCAGCGCTTCGGCCTCTTACACAATAGGCTCAGCTGTGGCATTGAATGCGGAGTATGAATATGCAGACTACTCATCGGCAAAGTTCGGCCGTGTAGGGTTCAGTGGTAAGAATGCCCAGAACGAGGAGATAAAGTACAACCTCAAGGAACAGCACACAGTGCGTCTGGGTGCAGAGTTCAACCTTAACAAGAACTTCTGCCTGCGTGCAGGATACAACTACTCTACAGCGCCTTTCCGTAAGGATGCATATAAGAGTATGTACAATATGCCAGTGACATCGACTTCTACAGAGTATATCAACAGGTTCGACCGTGAGGCTGTGAGTCTTGGTGCAGGCTACCGTGGAAAGATGTTCTACTTTGATATGGCTTATGTATTGCAGACCCAAGAGGCGGATTTCTATCCATTTGCCGATCCTGAATATTATAATCCCGCTGCAGAGGTGGAATTTACTGACCACACTATTACCGCAACGTTAGGAATCAAGTTCTGATGCCGTTTATTTCCTGCGCCAGAAATTGACACCGAAATATACGCTTATGACACCGAATCCGTTCAGTATCGAGAATGTACTCTTGTTGTACGAATAGGTGTGTGCTACAAGTGATGCGCCGGCGTAGTATCTGCTGTTGTTGTATACTACTGCCGCGCGTGTTATGAGATCAAAATTAATGCTTGACAGGAACTCCTTGCTGCTCTTAAGGTTCAGCGAGGTGTTTTTGTATCCTACGGCAGGGGTCATTGATATGTTTGCAAGGAAATCCTTGGCAAATACCCAGTTGTAGCTGTATCCGAAATTGATGCTGAAATCCTTGTATCTGACATTCTCGAACTTCAGCTCGTTGTCAATCTGTTCTCTGATCGGGGTGTCGAACTTTGAATGGTTAAAAAGGAATGACTGTTCGTTGTAGGTTAGTCCAAGAATGAATGAGCCGGTGCTGATTCTTTGGTTTGTCGTGTGGCTGTATGCTGCACGGTACGAGAATTTCTTGTTGTTGAAGATGTAGTACAGGTTGAGGCCCTTCTGTTTTACCGACAAGCCGTCAAAGCGGTGGTTGAAATCGGTCAACTCCTTGTTGTTGTCCTGATAGAACCCGTTGAGCCTACGCACCCGGTATCCCTCGCTGCGCTTGCGGTAGAAGAGGTCAATTCCTACAGCTGCCGTATAGAAACTGAAGTTGAGGTCGGTCTGCGGAGAGTTGCCGCTGATATCGAAACTGTAACCAAGAAAAATCCATCTCCATCCCAAGTAAAGCCCCACCTTGTTGCTGTTGTTTGGTGCGAGTGTGATGCTCTGTTCCGAGTCATGCGCCGAGAAACGGTAGTATTCGTAACAATATGAATACTGGGGCATGACGGTAAGGTTGAACAGGTCGGGCGAGACGTAGAGGCTGTCCTTTTCGTCAAGTGTGTGCTCGATGAAATTCTCGGTATCCTTGAATATCTCCTTTGTCCCGTCAATCATCTTGCCGGTGAAACTATCATCCTTGCCACCGTTCTTCTGTGCGGTTGCCGATGTTGCACATATTAACATTATGGCAAACACCAGAATAGTCCATGCAGTTTCCTTTATGGTGGGAGTGAACTTCATAGCTTGTGTATTTACAGAATCTTGCCCAGAATCTTGTCAAGAACCCAATTGGTGGGTGTTGCGCTTACACTGTCGCAAGTGCAGTTGCCTTTGTGCTGCAGGTGTTCCACTATATTCCTGATCAGCGGTAGCTGTACATATGTGGGGTTGGGGATGCTGAAACTCTTCAAGCCCTCCTCGTTGCGCAACTCTATCGGTTCGAAAGTGAATACAGAGAACTTGATTGTTCCGCGGCTGCCGAAAATCTCTATGTTGTCTTCCTTTGAAGATTCGTCCGATACAAAACACCATGAACCGGATCCGGGAATCCCCGATTCGAACATGAAACAGGCGCTGACTGTGTCTTCTGCCTTGTAGAGCCCCCCACGGTTGGCTGCATAACCTTCGGCGTGCAAAATGCATCCGAACATCTCCTGTAACAGATCAATCTGGTGCGGTGCAAGGTCATAGAAATATCCTCCGCCGGCAATGTCCGGTATGACTCGCCATGGCAGGTTGTCACGGTTGTAGTCAAGGTCACGCGGCGGAACAGAGAAACGTATCTGTACATTGAGTATTTTGCCGATCTGTGGCAACAGTTCCCTTACTTTCTGGAAATAGGGCAGATAGCGGCGGTAGTATGCCACAAAGCAGGGAACGCCGGTTTCGCGTGATATGCGGTTGATGCGTGCGCAATCCTCATAGCTCGCAGCGAGCGGTTTCTCGACATATACGGGCTTGCCGGCCTTCATGGCCATAATGGCAAATGTGGCATGTGACGACGGCGGGGTGGCAATATATACTGCGTTTACCTCTGGGTCATCGATGAGAGCTTGGGCGTCGGTGTAATAGTGCCGTATGTTATGTCGTTTGGCATAGCTTCTGGTCTTCTCCTTGTCGCGTCCCATGACTGCAACGACCTCCGAGCCTTTTACGGCAGCAAACGCCGGACCGCTCTTCTTTTCTGTGGCCTCACCACATCCGATGAAACCCCATTTGATGATGCTTTCCATACTCTATCAGTTGTAGAAATTCCATGAAAGTCCCAACCACAATACGCCTTGTGTCGTGGGGTAGTGGGGTACAAGGAAATAGTTCCTGTTGCCCATTCCTTCGTTTACATGGTAATATTTTACATAGAAACGTGTCTGCTTCAGCAGGAAGTTTGCATATACGCTCGCAATAGGGTAGTCACCTATCTCAACCTTGTCTGCCTGGTTCTGCTGTACGAACTGGCCCAATGCCGGGGAGTAGTCGGGAGCGTAGTATTTTGTGAAATATCTTACATCGGCACCGAGCTCGGTGTTAAGCACCTTTGCAATCTTGAATTTGATGAAGAGGTTTGCGTATACATTCAAATCGGGTAACGGCAGTACACTCTTGTTGCTGCTGTGCTGATATGTGATGTCGGTGTTTATGTTGAAGATTCCAAATGTGAAATCCTGCTTCAAGGTTGCAGTGAGCACTTGTATGTTTTCACTCTCCTGTGCTACTGCAAAACGGTTCAGGAAACGTCCTGCTGTGGTCTCGACAGCATTGTTTGCGATATATGTGTAGTTCTTTATGTTTTCTACACCGGCACTCAATTTTGTTTTCCAAGAAGGTATATGTATCTCTCCGGATATGCGTGTCTTGAACTCCTTGTCAAGGTCGTCGTTGTCCCACCAGTAGTGCTCCGAGTGGTAGTGGCGATAGTAGAACGAGGGGCGGTTGTTCTTCATGAACGCCCGTGCCTTCAGTATTACATCCTTCTTCCATAGCTTGAAGTTCAATTCCAGTGTGCCGTCAAGCGAGAATGAGCCTATCTCGTCACCCGATATTGCCGTCTCTCCCTCAATGCAGTATTTGAAATTATCGAAGCGGTCACTTGAAATGCTTCCTCCTACCGAGAGGATATGCTCGCTGTATTTCTTGCGTACCTCGTTGAAACTGCCTGCAACGGAGTCGGGCAAGGTGTATCGGTTGTATTTGTACGAGGCAAATGCCGTCACGTCTGCAAAAGCCCAACGGCTGAACCCTTCGCGTAATGACAATGACAGCCTGTTGTCCATAGTGAAATATCTTGTCTTGTCGGTAGAGTCCTTGGGAAGAAATGTGTCTGCGTAGTATGATGCAGGCTGCCTGTGGTTGATGAACTCACGACTGTTCTGGGTTATATCCAGTGTATGCGTGATACGGGCTACAGATACAAACTCTGTTGCAGTCGAGTCATTGGAGACAACGGTGCTGTCACCCGGCTGCTTTGTAACCATATTTTTCTCGCGACTGAATCCGAGATTGTAGTTGTGGGTGAAGAATAGAGTGTATACCTCGTTTCGGTTCCATGAATCCTCAAGCTTTACAGGAATATCACTTGTGCCGAAATTGCTGTTAGAACCGTCTGTCTCCTCGGGGCGTGTTATGTAACGGTCATCTGTGATTCCTCCGTTCTCGGCCTGCTTCATGTGGTAACGGCTTGCAAGGAGATGGTAGTTGTAGCGGTCGCTCCTGTAGAACGAGAAGAGCGAAAAGTTCATCTGTGAACTTGCCTGGTTATCATAACGCCCTCTTGCATAAAGGTAGTCGAACAGGAATCCTGCTCCGAAATGCTTGCCTGCATTTGTAGTGAAATAGGCCCTGAAACGGTCGTCTCCGTCAACCTTGTTGCCCGATGAATGGTAGCTAAGGTTTGTGTACGGCGATTTTGTGTCTGTAAAGAAGAAACGTCCCGGCCTTGTGAAGAAATAGTCATAAGGCTGCAGGAAATCGTAAGATGTCTCTGTTGGCCTGTTGAAGAATATCCTTGTCTGTCGTGGGGTACCCATATTGCCAAGGAAGTTGTATTCGCCGTTGATACCTTCGGTAAGATGCCAGTTCTGGAACATATGCTGCAGTGTGTCCGCTCCAACGGGTATGACCTCTCCGGTATATTCATTGACGTGCCATTGGTGTATCTCTTTAGGTACGTTGACGTCAACCTTTGTGGAGTCTTTCGGGTTTTTCTTGAATGGGCTGAAAACCTCTCCGCTTCCAAATCCACTCTGGCTGTTGTTTTCAAGCTGATGTCCCTGTATGTGCTGTCCGAACAATTGCAACGGCAGCATCAGAAGCAGCATATATAGTAATCTTCTCATTTTTTTCTTTAAACGGTGTCGCGTAATCTCAATTGACGAAACGCAATATGAATTCAAAAACTTTTAGTCCCAATGTCGTGAATCCCGCATAAAAGAATGACGGGCTTTTGCCGTAGGCGAAATATATGATAAAAGTCACCACAGCACCTATCAGGAACAGTATGTTCAGTATGTTCCTTACTTTGTCTACCTGTCTCATTTCAGTACATTTTTGAGCTCATCTACAAGCTGGTTCTTGAGGTCTATTGTCTTACGGCGGAACTTGCCTTCAAAGTTCTTGAGTTTGCCCTTCTTGTCAAATGCCATCTCATCGGTGATCCAGTTCTCAGCTTTCATATGTACGCCTCCGTTCTCATCCTCATCGTCGTGCCAATAGGTTATTCGTGACATGTTGAATGTGCAGTTGCCGTCTTGTGCTGTGATGGTAAGGTAGTAGTATATTCTTGCACGGTTCAGTACAAGGAATGTGTTCCTGAATACAATGTACTCCTCTCCTTTGATGATTGTCGTATTGGGAACCTCGTTTTCGTATCTCTTGACGGAGATTACTGTAGGCTCAACGTAGCGGCTTGTGATCCAACCGTTGACTTTGTCGGTAATCTCCGCTGCACTAAGTCCTTCGGCCGGTATAACCTCTTCAAACGTGACCTTACCGTTGACAACGGGTACGGTGCCTGTCTGGTATTGTGGCTCTGCTACTGTGCTTTTTTTCTTGAACAGCTGTGCCGAAGCTGCACTGCAGATAAACATCACAACTATGAGTAAAAGGAACTTTTTCATAATATAATCAAGTTATAATATTAATATTCTCTGCGAAGATAATACAAAACTGAAAAGAAAACAAGATTATCGCCCTCATCAATATAATGCAAATGTTACATCCTGTTAAATGCATTCTTTCTTCCTGTCGCAAACATCCTGTTTCTCCAAAAAAGGGTACTTATTTTTGTTAATACCCGTCAGTTGTATTATTTTTGTGCAATATTTGCAATTATAGGAAAATGGGCTCAGATACAACAGATAACAGAAACCGTAAGAAGGGTAAAAAGAAAAATGGCGGTGCCAAAAGGGGCTTTGTGATAATAATGCTCAATCTGCTGGTTATGGCGGTGGTTGCAGTGGTTTTGGTTTTTGCAACACTGAATTGGCTTGACAGCTACACAAACCACAATGTGGCATATGAGGTACCGGATGTATGTGGCATGCATGTCGATGAGGCTGCCAAGGTTCTCACTGACAACAAACTCGGATATGCGGTCGTGGAGTACAAATACAAGGATGGGGCCGAAAAGGATGAAGTCCTTGAACAGCGTCCGTTGGCAAACGCCAAGGTAAAGGAGGGCCGCGAGATTACACTTGTACTCAACACCACGGAAAAACCGCGTCAGGGTATTCCTCCGGTAATTGACAACAGTTCTTTGCGTGAGGCGGAGTTCCGTCTGAAGGCTGCGGGCTTTGTTGTGGAAGCTGTGGATACCATCAAGGGCGAGCGCGAGTGGGTCTATGAACTGCTGTATAAGGGCCGCAAACTCGATAATGGCGCTGCAATACCCCGCGGTTCAAAGGTTACTCTTGTGGTGGGTAGCGGTGACGAGATTTCTACAGATACAGTACGTCTTGACCCTGATTTCTTTTGATCTGTATGCAGGATATTGAATTGTCTGCCGGCTATGATGCCGGCTATGTCGACAACGATGAGCTGGAACTTGAAGAGGAAACCCTCTTTAAGGAGATACGCCTTGTTGCCGATAAGGGACAGTCGCCTGTCCGTATAGATAAGTTTCTTGTCGACCATGTAGCGAATACCTCGCGTAACAAGATACAGCAGGCTGCCGATGCCGGTTCCATTGTGGTTAACGGCAAGGTGGTCAAGAGCAATTACAAGGTAAAGCCGCTTGATGAAATAGTCATAACATATAATACTCCTGCTTATGACAACAGTATTGTCCCCGAGGATATCCCGCTGGATGTTGTCTATGAGGATGATGTGCTTATGGTTGTCAACAAGCCGGCAGGTCTTGTTGTGCATCCGGGCTGCGGAAACAGCCACGGTACGCTCATCAATGCTGTTGCATGGCATTTGAGGAATAATCCAGATTTTGACCCTAACGACCCTCAGGTGGGTCTTGTGCACCGTATTGACAAGAATACCTCGGGATTGCTTGTTGTGGCAAAGACCGCTGCGGCAAAGGCGCATCTGGGTATGCAGTTCTTCAAGAAGAGTACACAGAGGACATATAATGCAGTCGTGTGGGGTAACCTCAAGGAGAACGAAGGTACGGTTGTCGGCAATATAACACGCAATCCGCGTAACAGGCTACAGATGTGTGTGTCACCTGATGATGCAATAGGCAAGTATGCTGTAACGCATTACCGCGTTCTTGAGCGCCTCAGTTATGTGTCTCTTGTGGAATGTAACCTTGAGACGGGCCGCACCCATCAGATAAGGGTGCATATGAAGCATATCGGTCACGTCCTTTTCAATGATGACGTGTATGGTGGTGATGAAATTCTCAAGGGTACCAACTTCAGCAAATACAGCCAGTTTGTACGTAACTGTTTCAAGCTGTGCCCGCGTCAGGCCCTGCACGCGAAAACGTTGGGTTTCATACATCCTGTGACAGGAAAGATGATGCATTTCGATTCGGAACTGCCCGAGGATTTCCTCTCAATGGTAGATGCATGGCGCCGGTATTCGAGTGCAAGTGCCGGATATCTGAATGATTGACAAGCTGTCCTGCAATGGATTCCTGAATACAAAAGCCGACTGATGTATCTGTCGGCTTTCTATTTTATCTGCAATTCACGGAGTCTCTCTTCTCCGCCCTCAATGACGTTTATGTCCACTTTGTTCTTGATGCCAGGCACTTTGCCCAGGTCGGTGAATTGCCACATTGTCCATTCCCTGCTGATGTTTGGAGTGTCTACATAGTAGTGTGCTATCCATAGCCCGTAATCCTTGAAGAACGGGTCTTGCAGGTGTTTCTCGTGGAATTTTGGATATGAGTATATAAGTGGCTTCACACCATAATGCTCCTCAAGCCTTAGAATGAATTTCTTGAGTTCCAGAGTGAATGCCGCTTTGTCTTTGGGACTCTCCTCAATGTCTACCATCGGTGGAAGGTCGCCCTTTTCAAGCTTTACATTCCTTATGAACATGTTGGCCTGGGCGTCACCCGATGATGCTGTGGTGAAATAGTGGTATGCGCCACGTATGAATCCGTGCTTCTTGGCTTCTTGCCAGTTCCTTGTAAAACGTTTGTCTTTGTGGTCCCTTCCCTCTGTGGCCTTGATATATACGAACTTGAGTGGGGCATTGGCGGCCTGTTCCTCCTTGACTCTCTCCCATTTGATGTCACCTTGGTGGTGGGAAATGTCAAGCCCGAACGTGGAGTGTCCTTCGGGAAGGCATACAAGATAAGCCTTCTCTCCTTCGCAAACCTTGAAAGGGAATATATTCCTTTTGAAGACGAGGTGATATGCAAAGAACAGGAATACGGATGTGGCGATTGCCGCAACAAGTATGTGCAGCCAGCGCAGGTCTTTCTGCTTGTTCTTTTTGCGCGTAGAAGAACGGCGGGCGGAAGGTTTTTTCCGCTCGCCGGTTCTGTTTATTGTCTTTTTAGCATCTGCCATTAGACGGGTATTTACTTCTGCTGCTCAAGAGCAAGAGTCTTTGTAGTCTGGTCACAAACCTCTGATGGACCAAAGTACTGGATAGGACCAGGGTAAACATAGCATGTCTCCTTTGCCCACAACTCTCTGTTGGCTGCGAAAGTCTTGAAAGGTGCACCGTTGAGGTCAACGAGGGCCTTCTGGATAACTGGCTTCATCTCGCCGTGACGACGCTCCATGTTCATCATCATTGTGATGGGGATACCACCGGCAACCCACTCGGCAGCAGGAGCTGTAGTATTGCGTACTGATGACATGTAACCGGTCTTGCCTGCAGCGATGAGCTGTGAAGCGTTGAAACCGAGTGCGTAGCAGTAGTCAGCGTCATAGTTTGATGGAGCTGCGCAACGTCCCTCATAGCCGAAGAAGTGGTGCTGTGCATTGAACTTGCCTGCATACTTGCCCTCGGTCTTCCATGCAGCAAGCTTGTTTGATACCATCTCTGACAACAGCTTCTCTGTCTCAATGAGTGAAACCTGTACGTTGCCGTGTGGGTCGCGGTCCATTGTCAACTGGCGTGCAACACCTGCAGGGAGGCTTGCGTAAACTTCTGCGTTCTCCTTTGAAAGCAGGTTGATGATGTACTGGCGCTGCTCCTCTGGTGCAACTGCTGCATACTCCTCGCCCTTGTGAGCCAACAGATCGTTGAGCTCTGCGATGAGAGCCTTCATTGCTGGAACGAACTCGATGAGGCCCTCTGGGATGAGGACAGTACCGAAGTTGTTGCCGGCTGCAGCACGGTCGGCAACAGCCTGTGCAATTGATGTGACGATGTCATCGAGTGAAAGAGCCTTCTGCTCAACCTCCTCAGAGATGATACAGTAGTTAGGCTGTGTCTGGAGTGCGCACTCGAGTGCGATGTGAGATGCTGAACGGCCCATCAACTTGATGAAGTGCCAGTACTTCTGTGCTGAGTTGCAGTCGCGCTGGATGTTGCCGATAACCTCTGAATAAACCTTACAAGCTGTGTCGAAACCGAATGAAGTCTCGATGTAAGCGTTCTTGAGGTCACCGTCGATTGTCTTCGGACAGCCGATAACCTGTACGCCGGTGTTCTTTGCTGCGTAGTACTCGGCGAGAACACATGCGTTTGTGTTTGAGTCATCACCACCGATGATTACAAGAGCCTTGATACCGAGCTCCTTGATGATCTCCAGACCTTTGTCGAACTGCTCTGTCTTCTCGAGCTTTGTACGGCCTGAACCGATGATGTCGAAGCCACCGGTGTTGCGGTAAGCGTCCATGAGCTCTGCTGTGATCTCGATGTATTTGTGGTCAACCAATCCGCCGGGGCCCATAAGGAAACCGTAGAGGCGGCTGTCTGGGTTAAGTCTCTTTACGCCGTCGAACAAACCCGCGATTACGTTGTGACCGCCGGGAGCCTGGCCACCGGAAAGGATAACACCCACGTTGATTGCGGGATACTCCTTAGCCTCACCGCCCTTCTCGAATGTGACGATAGGCAGGCCATAGGTGTTGGGGAACATGGCCTTGATGGCCTCCTGGTCTGCTACAGATTCTGTTGCAGCACCCTCACACAATTTTACAGTCTCAGTAAGTGCCTGAGGCAACTTGGGCTGGTATGCAGCCCTTGCTTGTTGTAATGCGCTTATTTTCATATTTCTTGTAAATAATAAGTGATTTTCGTATTTAATGGCAAATTTCGCTTTTTTTTATGAATTTCAAAAGGGCTTTGATGTTTTTTATTCATTATAGACTTAAATATTCTCTTTTTTTGGCAATCTTGTTGTCTGTTTCACTTTTAAAGAGTATCTTTACGGATGTGATGTGGTTGATACCCCTTGGCTCGGATAACGCCGCATCAGTTTAATTATTCTTTAAATTAAAGCATTATGGCAAGCAGAAGAGATCTTAAAAAGGTTATTACATTCGTCGTTGATGAGTTGGCAACAGAGGCATTCATCGTTTCTTATGATTCAAAGGGTGATGCCGAGGCATGGGTGGCTCTGTTCAATAAAATATTCGCTCTTAACAAGGAGTATGTGGCTCGTGTGAACCACGTGGAGCCGGGTATGCCCGCAAGAAAATATTTTAACACGCTTTGCGATTCGTTCAATGCGGATGCCAAGGCTCTGTTGGACGAAATCAAGGCATTGGCATAAAATTTCTACTATGCAAAGATTGCTGACGGTTTTGGCCGCCTGCATATTGAGCGTAACGGTTTTATCGGCACAGGATGTCGATAAAACCGTTGAGCGTTCAATAGCAGAGTATTTCAAGAATTACAAATCGGGTAGGACAGCGCTTAAGCACTCGGGCTTGGACAAGCGCCGCAACAGGATCGTTGTCAATAATGGGGCCAGGAAGGTTGTCATTTATGCCAACGAGGCGTTCGCGGGTCAGGCTTTTACGCCGGGTGTGGTCGATACCATCTATCGCGATATCCGCAAGCTGCTTCCATCTTCTTTGAGGAAGTATAAGATTGAGGTAGTGTATGACAACCGCACCATAGATGAGCGCATCCCCAGTGTGTACCGTGGAAAGGATGCGGATAATGAACGTCTGTGGGGAGGTGACGGCTATGAAGGTGAACCGTGGGTACAGAATGTCTCACGTCCGTATGAGATTGGGGCTGGCCTGCAGGGGCGTCATTTGGCCTTATGGCAGAGTCACGGTCGTGTGTTCTCTGCCGATAAAGGTGTGTGGCAGTGGCAACGCCCGTCGCTGTTCTGTACTGTCGAGGACTTGTTCACGCAGTCGATAGTGGTGCCGCTGCTTATGCCTATGCTTGAGAATGCTGGTGCGGTGGTGTACACTCCGCGTGAGCGTGACTGGCAACCCGAATGTGTGATTGTTGATAACGATTCCTCGCGTGGAGGATCGCGTTATAGCGAAGAGGATGCCCGCGCTTTTAAATGGCGCGAGTATAATGTGGGCTATGCCGATGCAAAAGAGGTATACCGTGATGGTGACAATCCTTTTGCCATGGGAACTTCAAGGTTTGTGACCTCAACCCAGGACAAGAAGAACAGGGCCGAGGCCGTGTGGCATCCCGATATAACAAAGGATGGCGAATATGCCGTGTATGTCTCTTATTGCTCTTTCGAGAATTCTGTCCCCGACGCTTTATATAAGGTGTTCCATAGTGGCGGTTCAACTGAATTCAAGGTGAACCAGCTGATGGGTGGTGGAACTTGGGTGTATCTTGGCAGGTTCCATTTCAAGGCAGGGGAAAGCTCCCAGTGTGTGGTACTCTGTAACGAGAGTGCCCATAAGGGTGTGGTCAGTGCCGATGCGGTGCGTTTTGGTGGCGGTATGGGTGTAGTGGCCCGTGGCGAAGAGGGGCTGACAAGTGGCTTGCCCCGATATCTTGAGGCTGCGAGATACAATCTCCAGACAGGCGGCTTCCCCAAAGAGGTCTATTCGGCATACGAAGGAAAGAATGACTACCGCGATGACATCCTTTGTCGTGGTCATGCGGTGAACTATCTGACAGGTGGCTCACCTTTCAATCCTGATACAACAGGTTTGAAGGTTCCTCTTGAACTCTCTTTCGGTTTCCATTCCGATGCGGGTTACGATGCCGAAGATAATGTGATAGGCTCATTGGGTGTTGTTACAACACGTTTCAATGGCGATACACTCGGTAATGGTCATCCGCGCGCAATATCCCGCGATGCGGTCTCTTTCCTGCTCAACAGTGTGCAGGAGGATATTTCTGCACGTTATGGTTTTCATTGGCCTGTGCGCGGAATTCTTGACCGCAATTATGGAGAAACACGTGTTCCTTATATCCCTTCGGTTATTTTCGAGTCGCTGTCGCATCAGAATTACATTGATATGGCCTATGGTCATAATCCTGATTTCAAGTTTACCATGGCAAGGGCGGTCTACAAGTCCTTGCTCAAGCATCTCTGCTTTGTCAACGGGCAGGAGTTTGTGGTGCAGCCGCTGCCGGTGAGTCATTATTCGATGTCGTTGTCCGAGGATGCCAAGGAGGTGACCCTGCGTTGGCGTCCGGTGAACGACCCGCAGGAGCCTACGGCAAAGCCCAGAAGATATGTCGTATACACAAGAAAAGGTGACGGAGGTTTCGACAACGGAGTGGTTGCAGACAAAAATAGTATTGTACTCCCCGTGGAGAAAGGTGTTCTGTATGGTTTTAAGGTCACGGCGCTTAATGATGGCGGTGAGAGCCTCTCTTCTGAAGTGCTCTCAATGTATGTCTCTAAAAAAGAAAAAGGACGTGTGCTGGTTGTGAATGGTTTTCACCGTTTAAGCGGTCCGGAGGCGATGTCCACACCGCAAACAGCCGGTTTTGATATGGAGTATGACCCTGGTGTGCCTTATATGTACTCTCCCGAGTACTGCGGAGTGCAGCTGGACCATTCCCGTGCAGGAATCGGTTTTGAGGATGGTCTGGGTCTCAGTGATGACAGATACGAGGGCTTGCTTGTTGCGGGCAATACTTTTGATTATCCGCGTGTCCATGGTGTCTCGTTGGCTGCAAATGACTTCTCGTTTGTGTCGTGCAGTAGTGAGGCTGTCATGAGTGGCGATGTCAAGCTCGGAGACTATAAGGTCGTGGATATCATATTGGGTGTTGAGAAACAGGGCGAACAGGGGTCATACCTTGGATATAACCGTCCGTATAAGACATTCCCTAAAGAGTTGCAGGATAAAGTGCGTGCTTTCTGCAAGGCCGGTGGCAACCTTTTTGTCAGCGGAGCGTTCATCGCCAGTGATATGACCAAAACTAATGCCGATAGGGCGTTTGTGCGCGAGGTGCTTCGTTGCGATTATGGTGGTTCTGTGGAGAGTCTTGCCGAGACCGGTATAACAGGGAATGCGAGCAGGGTTTTCCGTATACCACGCACTGTCAACGGTGGGTGTTATGCTGTGTCTCGTCCTGATATCCTTGTCCCTCTTGATGATGCCTTTGTCTCTTTCGTGTTCGACGGGTGCCGTGAGAGTGCCGGTGTAGCATATGCCGGTGATTACCGCGTTCTCTCTACCAGTTTCCCGTTTGAGGCAGTGCAGGACGAAGATGCAAGAAATGAACTTATGGGAGCTGTCATGCGCTTCCTGTTGAGGTGATATCGGGTTGTCAACTGACAATAAAGGGGCTCGTCACATGATGAGCCCCTTTGTTTGTTCCGGGATAAAACAAATATAGCCGAGCTGCTGCTCGGCTATATTTATGTAGTTGCTTGGCAATTACTTCTTCTTTCCGTTGTATTCGTCAGAAACTGTCAACTTTGCGCGACCCTTTGCGCGACGTGCTGCCAATACGCGACGGCCGTTCTTTGTGGCCATTCTCTCACGGAAACCGTGCTTGTTCTTTCTCTTTCTGTTAGAGGGCTGGAATGTTCTTTTCATCGTCTTATATTTTTATATGTTTTTAGTCCAAAAAGTACTTTACGCTATTCAGCTTGCAAAATTACTCCTTTTTTTTAGAATGGCAAAGATTTTGGCAGGTAATTTTACTCCTTTTTGTATTTAAGCGCTGTTTTCGCTCTCTTATAATTGTTTGCAGGTGAGGTGGTCAACTCCTTCCTTGGTTCACCTGCAAACTATAGGGGGAATATCTTTTTAACACAGACAAAACATTAA
>CALCYA010000132.1 GCA_937906165.1 uncultured Bacteroidales bacterium
CTCAACCTGCATTCCTCACCTGTTTTAGGGGAGGTGCCCAACGGGCGGAGGGGTCCTCGTTAATCGTTAAACGTTAAACATTTAACCCCGCTTCGTGAGCCTGAACCTGCTTCCGCTCGCAGTGAAACATCAAAGTAAACTTTGTGTTTCGCTCGCTTACCCGCAGCTTTCCGTTTTCACTTTCCCTTCAACCCCAACAGGACAACTGCAAACAACAGCAACCCAATCAATACACTCTTGCCCGACGGCAACACCCTCTTCTCCTTTGTAACCACACGTTCACGGTAAAGCGTGTCGCACATCACCACAGTGTCACGCACCACCCTTTCTTTGTAGAGCATGCGGTATTTAGTAAGATATACGGTATCGGCCTTCACGTGCAGGAAGATGCTGTCACGCAGGAACACGCTGTCCCTGACAACACTCTCCACCACATTAGTGTGTACACGTTGCCCGTGGGCATCGACCCCTGTGGGCACTGTGCGACAACCGCACAGTGCCAGCAGAAGCATACTAAACCATATTTTTACTGTTCTTCCCATTTTCGAAATATCCTTTCAGTGAGCCGCACTGCTCAAGCACACGCAGGCTCAGCAGATAATAAAGAAAATCGAGTACAGCAAAGAGCGTGCTGCGTTCATCGGTTATCATACGCGCATTACGCAGGATATTGGTCCCGTAGAAATATATCGCTACATATATCATGAACGAGACACAATGGGCAGCAGCAACCTCCTCGCCCTTGAAGTGTCCCAACAGGTATATCGATGCAACCATGCAGAAGTACACCGCAGCATCCCTGAAAAACTTCAAGGCCTTCTTGAAGCTCCACTCGCGACGGTTGCACACATCGGCGAGCATCCCCATAAGGAAGTTCACTGCAAACAACAGCACCAGGCCATACATTTCGTTCCTTATGGGCAGAAGCAACCCCGCAACGTTGGCTATCAGCGTTGCGGCAATGACACGCAAGCTGTCCATAGCGCTACATCTCCATACTTTTCAGAAGGGTGAACTCACTGCGCGACACCAGTTTTATATGCTGCCCGCGCATTGCCCCTTCAATGGTAACCTCACTCTTGAGCTCATCCAGCCCGAAGTCGTCATACTTTATGTACTCCTCCATGCCGTCAAGGCCCACCATAACATTCACCGGATAAGGGCCGCACTTATGCACGCGCAGCCTCATATCGCCACCACGGCACACTATGGGAGTGCTCTCCCACAGATCTCCGTTCTTCGCAAAAGAAATGTTCTTCACAATCATTACTGACCCCTTTCTGTATTTTTACCGTTACACAAAGCCGTTGCGAGCGACAGGAACGCCGTCGCCTGGTCACCTCTCTCGAACACACTGTAAAGAAGCGCCGTACAATAGTAGGCGACAGCATCCTCAAGCACGGCATCACCACCCACAAGCCCCTGTTCCGCATCAAAAGAGGCCTCGTAGACAAAATGCCCTAACCCTGCCCCTTGAGGCAGCGGATAGAGAAGCACCACCCTTGTCCCGTCGGCACCGTTGCCCTCTACGCATACAGGACGGCACATCCCTGCACGTGTGTACCTGTTGCCCTGTGCAAGTGCCTCGGCCGAGCCGCTTACATGCAGCACGGTACAGGGCCTGCGCCACCCGTCAAGTTGCAGCGACACAAGAGAGACAAAATCGGCAGGCAGGAAGAGAGCCCCGCCGCCATCGCCGTTGTCGGCAATGACAGCATCCTGCGGGCTCACGCTCCTCGGGTTCACACACCCCACCCCTTTGCCTTTGTTCCTTTGTGCCAGAGCCACGGCCTGTGGCAGCAACCTCAGTATATGAGTGTCGATGGAACGCGTATCCTCGGACACCAGCGACAGAGAGGCATCCTCC
This sequence comes from uncultured Bacteroidales bacterium, assembly GCA_937906165.1. Classification (GTDB taxonomy): domain Bacteria; phylum Bacteroidota; class Bacteroidia; order Bacteroidales; family Bacteroidaceae; genus HGM04593. The sequence continues at coordinate 1,868 of CALCYA010000132.1, forward strand.
TCGGCCTCGTTCACGAGACGGCGCACCCGCCTCACAAGTTCATCGGTCGCAATCATAGCCAGTTAGGGAATGAGACACCCTTCTCCTGTGCAGCAGCCTTGACGGCGCCCTTGTTCTGCAACTGCGACAGAGGGCAGTTGTAAGGCTCGGCCATAAGCAAGGCACGTGCCTGCTGCATATTTGTCACCTCACTCAACACCACTGTGTTGTCCGCATCGGCGGTCACCTCGGCAGCATCCTGCGGAGCATCGCTGCCATAGGTCTCTACACGCCCACGCTTTATCTCACCGCTGCGGAAAGCCTCGCTGTTCTCTATGGCACGCTGGAACAGAGGGTTATCAGTCGTGTACTGCGCCGGATAGACGCCTGTGGAGTTTATTGCCCCACCAGTGAATTCAATTCTCACAAGCGCCTTGCCCACCCTGAAGTAGCTGTTGCGCTCAATCTGTCCATGAATCTCATATGTTATTCTCTTTTTCATTGTAAATGTCGTTTTGGATATTATTCGGAATTTCGGAATAGAGGTCACCTCAAGGAGCAAAGGCAGTCCCGAGGCAACCTCCAAAGGGCTATTGCCCGTGGCTGTTATACAAGGATCTCACCTGTATATTCAACCCATGTGGTGCCATTGTATGTAACCACGGTACCCGCAGGGAACCACACCTTCTGCTCGCCGTTCACAGTGTGGTTGACGTCGGCAGTAAGCACCACCACATCGTTGATGTTGGGCGAAGCCGGCAGAGTGGCAGCACTTGTCACGTGCGATGCGCCCGGGATATCGCTCTCGGCAGCCGAGCCGTTCACCCAGATGTGCGAGTAGCCCTTGAGGCAGAGACAGTCGATAGTCATCACCACCTCGCGCTTTGCCTCCTCGCCGTCCACATTCTCGGTCTTGGCATCCTCATTCTTCATATAGTAACGCACAAGCCCGTTCTCGTCGATGAGACCACCGCAGTGAGCATAGCCCAGGGCGTCAAGAGTAGGATCGTGGATGAGGTCGATGTCGCCGAACACAGTGTGAATCTTTGTACACTCGATGCCGAACACCTTGTCGCCGGTCATGCTGATGTTCTTGTGTAGGGTGAGGTCAATCTTCTGGATATCATTGAGCAACTGCTTGCCCAACAGCCAGATAGCCCTCTTAGTGCAGTTGAAGCCGGTGAACTTCACCATCGAGAGGTTGATAAGATCGGCGAATGTGATTCTTGACGAGAGGTCATACTGGCGCTTGAACTGCCAACGGATACCCTTTGAGAAGTAATCCCACTGATAACCCATAGCGTTGTCCATCGCCTGCACCTTGAACTTGCCCGGCTGTCCCACCCACGCAGTGCGGCAGCTCTCGAGACGGAACTGGCGCAACACTGCCTCGGCAATCTGCGACTCGCTGAACTGTATGCGCTTCTTCTGCGCCGCAAAGTAGTCGCTGACGATGCTGTTGCAGAGCTGCTTCTGCAGGTACATACGCTCGGGTACCGGCACGATTGTAGACGGAGCGATGAACTTCTGTGTCTCGTATGCTGCCGAAGAGAGCAGGATAATCTCAGTGCCTGCAGGAATTGTAGGCACCACGCAATAGTCGTCACTCGCATTCACCTTTGGACCGTTCACTGCCATGGCGATAGGTGCCTCGGTAGTGCTGTTCTTGCCCACGAAGAAGAGCATGAGGTCAACACCCGCGAGCTCGATCTGGCCGGTAGAGTCATAGCCGTTCACACCCTTACAGATAGCAGTGTAATACTCCTGGAAAATCTTTCTCTCACCGGTTGTAGAGAACGGTATCTCGGCACGGGTAGCCTTGATGCCGGTATACACCTCATTGGTGTAGGCCTTTGAGCGCTTGTCATCGATGAGATAGTGGTCGACCTCAAAAGAGTTCACTCTCACCTGACGGCGTATCTTACGCTTTATGGTGTCAATGATACTCTCGTCGCTCGCAATGCCTATTATCTGGTCATCCACATCGGCATCGATGAGGTCGCTGCCCAACTCACGTGCATTGGACACCGTGGTAGCCTCACCCACGCCCTGTGTGGCAAGACCGGCGATGCCGTTCGAAGGCTTCAGCATACCGCCCGACACCACATTCACCGTAGCAAGCAGCGTACCTGCCGAGGCTGAGTCACCGAAAAGACAAAGCGCCACGGCCACCAAAGAGAAAATCACAAACAGAGGGTTCTCCCTCATGAACAAAACAATTTTTTTCATAGTAAAAACATTTATTGATTAATAGATAAATTATGCATTAAGAGCCTTCTCGATGAGAGAGTTACGTTTGCGTTTAGGCTCCACCACCGGTGACACGCTCGCCACGCCCTTGGGCAGTCCGTCGCCGAAATCCTCCTTCATGCGCATGATGTTGGTGTTGCGTCCCTTTACATCCCCTGCCGCAAAGGCATCCTCTACATCCTTTTCATAGGTGAGCGCATGGTCAAGGGCCGTGCACACCTCGCGGCTATACAGGCCCGACATTATGGGGAACACAATCTCATCCCACACACTGTCCATAAACACCTCGGGATTATACCCGCGCTCGCGGCAGAAAGCCTCAATCACAGGTAGGCTTGCCTTGAGATTCTCCTCATACTCCCTGCGGTCACCCGCAAGACGCGCAGCCTCCTGCTGACGCTCCTCGTCGGCGCTCAGCATCTCCTCATACTCGGGCGAGCCCTCGTCAAGTTCCATGAGCGAGCGCCCGTAGTAACGCGCCACAGCGCTGTGGGCATTGCGTTTGCCCTCGACAACATCGAGGAACATCTGTGCCAGACGCGGGTCACGCTCAAGAATCTCCGTCAGGCGTGCGTTCTGCGTTGTCACACGCTCAAGGAAATTAAGCAGTGCCTCCTGCGCGTCAGGGTCATCAATCGAGAACTCCTCGCCAAAAATCTCCTTCAGCCCCTTGTCAAGGCCTGCATAAGGAGCCATGCCGGCTCCCTGTCCATTACCCTCCCTGCCGGGAGCAGTCTCAACAGGTCCGTTACCGTACGGTACAGTCCCATTGTCCATTTGTCTAAAATTCTGTTCCATAGTTTTTCGTTTTTTTCGACAGCAAAGGAACAACCACAAACGCCGCTCAAGGTTGCTGTATTGACAATTTGAGAGCATCGACATGCAAAAAACAGAGAAACACCCCCAAAAAACACCCGCGAGAATACATTGTAGGGCATTGTTGATAAATAAGTGTTAAAACAGCAAACATTAAGCCATTTGAGACTATAATTTTGTAGCCAAAAAAGGCAGAAATGAAAAACACGATTACTTATTCCGTCCGCGACACACGCAAGCAGGACATTATTGACAGTTTCTTCAAGACACTGAAGGAAGAGAGGAAGACAAGACCATTCATCACACAGAATGAAGTTATTGAACAGGCAGCCAAGGGCAGCGCACCACGGTTCTATGTAACCTTTGAGAACGCGCGTCGCTTTGTCTCGTTGCTCATGCGCGGCAAGCGCCTCCCCATCGTCAACAAGAACAAGGTCGAGATGTACAAGGAGATATACCGTCGCTACAAGGCAAGGCTCAAAGACAGCGACAAGCGCTACAAGTACATTATCCTTGAGAGCATCATCGAGGAGCCCGCCCCGTCGTTCTACATCGACGAGGAGACATTCCGCGGCATAGTCTACAGGACCCTGCGCGACACCTGCCGGAAGAGCGAACACCACAAGGCAATAGCATAGTACTATTGACAATCAGAAATCATCAACAAGAAAATAATTTTTAGAAATTAAAACAGCTTCTAATTCTATTACCATGAAAAACATTTCAAAAAAAATCCTTTTATCATTATCCCTATGCATTGCGTTGGGCGCGCATGCACAGGAACAGAACGCAAGTGAAGCCAATGCATCATTGTTCAGCTACACCCCTACTCCGCAGACACAGGCGTTCATACGTTACGGTTTGAACCCTGTAGAGCAGTATACTGGAAATCTCTCGGTAAGCATACCGGTATACACATACAGCGACAACGATTTCCAGTTACCGATTTCAGTGGGTTATTCGTCGCAAGGGATGCTTCCCGGCCGCCAGACAGGCATACTAGGAATGAACTGGTTCTTGAACTGTGGCGGAGCTGTATCACGTGAAATCAAAGGAATTGCCGATGATCATATAGGCTATGACAAGACTATGGGTATACTGTTAGGGGATGTCTATTATAATGAAGAAGATGTCCTTGGCATCATTGGTGATAGTCTAAATACCGACAATCTACTCCACTACGTAATAAATTGGCGTGAAACAATGTCCGACGTATACCACTTCAACATCCTTGGACACAGTGGATCATTCCACTTTGACGGCAGGAAACAGTTGCATGTGTACAATACCGGAGGCAACCACGATGTAGACACGATAATCCCCATTATTCCGTCAAACAAAGAACTTTGCGGTTTCATAATCAAGACCGGCAACGGATATGAATACACCTTTGGCAGCAATGACTTGAATGTACGTACAAACTCCGTTGAGCGTAACATTGGAGGCAAACTGACAGGCCTTGCCGTATTCACATTCAATGAGTCGGCATTGGGAAAAAACCCGATTGTAACCTGGAATCTGACCAAGATAACAGCACCTAATGGGCGAACTGTAACCTTTGAATACAAAACGGTAGAGAGCAACATCGGCTCAAGCATCAATTCCACAACACCAAACAACCCTTTTCTTGTAACCTCATTCAGCAATGCGCTTCTCGTAGAGGATGAATCAGGAGTCAACCATTTGCGCAATGTAAGCATTGTACAGACCACGTACCTGTCAAAAATATCCATTGAGAACGGTGGAGAAATAGAATTTTCAATGTCACTGAAGAATTGTTGCGACCGCCCCGTTGCACCATCAATATTAACAAGCATTGAACAGGACCACTGCATAACACAGAAACTCTACAAACTCGACAGCATAACAGTGAGGAACAGCAGCGGGAAAGAGGTTCATCGCACCTGGTTCACATACAAGGAAAAAGACAATCGCCTTATGCTGACAAAGGTACACACCGACGGCGTTGGAGATTACACAATGATATATTACGAGGACAGCCCTTATCCGGCAATATCCACAGCCGATACCGACTTCTGGGGCTTTTACAACGGTAAGGGGAACAGTTACAACATCACCGCATCTACCAAAGCAGACAGCAATTATAATGAGTACATTGATACTGACGCAAAGAACCCCGATTGGCACTACAGCAGACTTGGTTGTCTAAAACGCATAACATACCCGACAAAGGGATTCAGCACATTTGAATATGAGCCCAACAGAGCAGAGAACATACTTTTGAAAAGAAAGCATCCCGGCCACACCATTTCACCGGCTCCGGACAGCCTCCCGGCAATTCCTCCTGTTGATGAAGATGAAGAGATAGCCTACCTTGTAGACTGCTACCCTTACAGCATACTCTTCTACAGCAACGATGAGACAGGCGGAGTACGCATTGCACGTACAAATGACTATGATGCACATGGAGGCTACTTGTCACGACGATATAAATATAATGTTGGAACAGTCTATAGCTTCCCGAGAACTTTCATGACAGGAGATAGTCTGATACAGATATTCAACCCAAGAATAGAATACCCTGCAAATTCGTTCGACAAGCAACACATTGGATACAGAAGTGTCAGCGAGACCTTTTCCGACGGTTCATGTATCATCTACAGATACAACGACTACAAAAGCCATCCTGATGATTATACTGGACAAGTGCATAAAAGGAGTGAAGCTTACGAAGACGTTGATGACGGTTTCTATCAACCTTTCATAAACAACATGACGCGTGAGCCCAACAGCAACCATCAAAAACGTGGCAAGATAAACTGTATAGAGTATTACAATAGTGACCGCCAATTAGTGAAGCAGACAAGTTACGAATATGAAATACACGACACGACATACACAGCATACATTGTCATAAGCGGGGAATATGCGAACTCCGTCAAACGCTACACCGGCGATTACAGGCTCAAGAAAGTACATGATACCGAATATTTTACAGGAATTCCACTGAAAACTGTAAAGCAGTTCATTTACGACACTCGTGGACGCAACATACGTACAATAACAATAACCCCAGACAACTGCTACGAATATCTCGACACAGAATATCTCAATGACAGCGCACGCAATCTCTACACTTTCCCGCTTAGAACAAGTATCAAACATGGGAAAAGTGAAGATTGTCTGAAACTGACATCAATGACAGAATACGAATACCCCACATCAGGAGCAATACATCTCCCATCTGTCATCAAAGAGGCAAAGCTCAACGGCAACGAGGCGGCAGACACCGCACCTGCATCACTCAGCTACACCACCCTGCAGAGAGTTGCAGCATACGACACACAGGGGAACCCGACAGAGATTGTCGACAAGCACGGCGTACACACCGCCATCCTTTGGGGATATGGAGGATTGTACCCTGTAGTACAGGCGCGTGGTATGACAGCAGCGACGCTTGAATCCCTTACAGGCATCAGCGGGAGCTCCCCATTGCAAGGGCCACTGTCGGCATCGCAACGCAATGCGCTCTACAGCCACAGCGGTTCACTGGTTGACATATACGAACACGTACCGCTTGTGGGCCTTACAAAGCACTATGGCAGCGACGGCAGTTTCACATCATATGAGTACGATGCCTATGGACGCCTGATCGGAATAGCCGACAGCAAGGGAAGACTCAACCGCTACAGCTACGCACCGGCAACCGGCTCATCAGACATTCTGTTACCTACCGACCCGGAATTGAAACCAATAGAATAATAAACCACTAACACAACTACCATGAAAAACATAATATTCACATTAATCCTGTTTTTAGGAAGCATCGCAGCTTTTGCCGACGGTGACAGGAACTACTCCATTGACTGCCAGTCAATCTACAACGTCAATTTCAAACAGAAGTATACCGTCAAAGCAAGGTATACTGTTGAAGGCAACACAATGTTGTTCATTCCCAATGCCGAAGATTTCAAGTTCGACAAGTTCATTGACACCACCGGATATGTAAAGAACGTCACCTCAAACGGTGCAACACTATATGTAGAGTTCTACCGTCGCGATACCGCTGCAGCCATTAGCGGAACAGTAAAGCTCTGTTTCTATGCAAAGGCAAATGATGAGGCAACCACAATGTCGTGGTATAGTCTTCCTTTGCAATACAGCTACCCGGTGATGACAAAGGTTGACCCGGGCGAGATTGCCGGGCCATCGGAGTTGTATGAACAAGGCGAGAAACCCAGTGGCATAAAATCAGTGTACGAGGCCATACCTCTCAATGGTCCAATCACATATTCATGGGAGAAAAAGCGAGGAAGCGGAAGTTGGGAAACAATAGAGGGAGCATCATCAGTGATTCTTTACCCCGATGCCATTGGCACAATGTCGGACTACTACCGTCGCAAGGCCACCGACGGTGCCGGCAACAGCGCCTACTCCAATACCGTGGAGATACTTCCTATGCTCAACGGTGGAGAGATTGGCATCGAGTACACCGATGCCGCAACAACACTCACGCTCACCGACATCAAATCACCCAATTCCACTGGAGCAACTATCAGCTGGCAATCTTCTGTAGACCTCGACATATGGACAGCAATGACCGGCAGCGCAAAGAGCATCATAACCAGTAAACCATCTGTAACCACTTACTACCGCCGTGTAGCCACCTCGCTTGTAAACGACACATACGGCGACTCCATAGTAGCATACTCCAACTATGCATGCTACTCTACTGAGACCCCTGAAGCCATCAGCACAATGAGCTATTGGCATGCCGACAGTGCCGTGACCGACATTGACTACTACGACGGTCTTGGGCGCAAGTTCCAGACAGTAGCGGCACAGGCCACCATGGACGGCAAGGATATTGTAACCGCATACAGGTACGACAACAAAGGCCGTGAATCGGGCGTGACAGTTCCCTTCTGCAAGAACGGCAGCGGAGAGTTCGCACACAATGCCGGCTACAAGAACAGGATATACCACGGAGACGGCAAAGCCGCCACTTCGACGGTATACGACAATTCACCCCTCGACCGCATCGTGCGCACCTACAAGCCCGGCGAAGCATACCAAAGCCAGGGCGAAGGACACTACACCGCCACAGCATACGGTGTAAACAGCAGCAACGAGGTAATGAGACTTGAGCTTTACGGCAACGGGTTCACCGTCAGCGGTCACCATACCGCAGCAACGCTCCACAAGACAGTCACCACCGATGAGGATGGATCACAGCTTGAGCTCTTCACCGATGCACGGGGCAACAACATTCTGGAGCGCCGCAAGGCCGGAAACAACATCTATGCCGACACCTATTACGTGTACGATGCAAAGAACAGGCCAAAGGTCGTTGTCTCGCCACAAGGCAGCACAAAGCTCACAAACGGCACCGCGTACAGCGACACCTGCAGCCTTGTAAGGGAGCTGTGCTACATCTACAGCTACGACGACGAAGACCGCATTGTCATGAAACGCCTGCCTGGTCGCAGCTATGAATATTTCTCATACGACACCAACGGACGCCTTGCAGCATACCTCGACGACGCAATGATGACAGAAGGTATTACCAAGCTGTTCTCATACGATGCCCTGGGGCGAGACACAGGATTCTGTTATGTCACCGGCATGGGAGAGTACACACAGCAGCAGAACCATTACGACGACTACAATGCAAGCGGCGCCGCAGCCTTTGTACCCGTGAGCGGTGTCGTTGCACAGAGCGACCTTGCAGCCTCAGCCAAGGGCATGCTCACATACGACTGCACATACGGCATCTACGATGGCAGCCAGCCCACCGAGAAGCGACAGCGCACATACTGGTACGACAGCCGGGGACGCTGCGTGCAGACATATACCGCATACCCTGCGGGCATCAACTGCCGCACGAGCGTAAAGTACGACTATGCAGGCAACCCCTTGACAACGGTTGAGCAGTACACATACGGCAGCAGCACACTTACCATAACAACCGGCTGCACCTTCGACAGACGAGGACGCAAGCTCACCGAGCAGACCACGGTAGACGGCACGGCACTCAGCAGCGCGGTGTTCACATACGACGAACAGGGACGAGTGACAAGAACATTACTAAACGGCAACATCGACATCACCGCAAGCTACAACCTGCAAGGATGGATGACAGCACTGCAGGCTGCAAAGGTAAACGCGAACGGAATAGTTGAGAAAACTCTTTTTGGAGAGAAATTGCATTACTACGACACCACCGACAGCCTTGCCACGCCACTATACGCAGGCAAGATAGCACAGATAGACTGGAAGAGGAAGATGCAGATTGACGGTAACGACAGGTTCCTCTACAGCTACGACCCGTTGGGCAGGCTCACTAAAGCCGAGCACCGTATAACAAAACTTAACGGCAACAGCACAAAGGGAAGCCACACAGAGCAGGCAATCTACGACCGTAACAGCAATATACTGTCATTGAGTGCAGGTGCAGGAGCAGGACTGCCACTACAGCAGAAAGACTACACCCTCAACGGCAACAGGATTGCAACTGTAACGAAAAACTTTATAAACGAATACACAGCAGAATACGACAGCAGAGGAAATTTAACAAGAATTCCATGGGAAAACTTGCAAATAGCCTATAATCTTATTAACTTGCCGCGGTCTATCAGTAACAGCAACAACGGCAATGTCGTACGGTACAGCTACCTGAGCGACGGCTGCAAATACAGGACTATAGACAAAGGTGAAGATGGATTTCTCTACACGGGTTCTCTAAGGTGGAAACTGCAGGGCGGCACAATAACCCCCGAGAGCTTTGCCATTGCAGGCGGCA
>CALCYA010000133.1 GCA_937906165.1 uncultured Bacteroidales bacterium
ACTGGCAAAATTATATGCGTAAAAATGAAATCCCTCAGAATTTTACGTTGATCCCCGGTAAACGAGCCTCCCGCTTCCGTAAAATGAAAATTAGGAAACAATTTTCATTGTTTCCTAATTTCTTGCGGAGAGGGAGGGATTCGAACCCCCGGTACCTCTCAGTACGTCGGTTTTCAAGACCGGTGCAATCGACCACTCTGCCACCTCTCCAAAGGTTTTTGTGTCAAGGAATGTGGTCTTTCCGTTTTTGACGTTGCAAAAGTATATCAAAAAAGTGAACCGTGCAAGAGATTGACGGAAAAATTTGAAAATAATTTTATTTTTACTGTTTTTTGCTTCTTGTTCTTGTTTATTGATTGCCTAATTCTGTAATTTGGGGTATGAAAAAGTCTCTGTTGCCTCTTTTCTGTTTCTTGCTTGCTATGCAACTTATGGGTTGTTCGGCAAGCAAGGTCGCGGTTGTGGAACGGCCTATGGTCATAGCGCATCGGGGTGGTGCGTCATTGGGGCCCGAAAACAGCCTCATGGCAATAGAAAGTGCAATAGCTCTCGGCGTCGATGCAGTGGAAGTCGATGTGAGACTCTCTGCAGATGGGTATGTGGTTGTGATGCACGACAAGAGTGTCAACCGCACGACAGACGGCAAAGGACGTGTCAATGGACTTTCTTTGGCGCAACTGAAGAAATTCTCTCTGCTTGATGCTGTAGGTAATAAAACCGGTGAGCGTATTCCAACACTGGATGAGGTCTTTGGACTCGTTGCCGGGCGTTGCCGTGTGCTCATTGAGATAAAAGACAATGATAGCCGTGGAATAGAGCCGGCTGTAGTGGATGCTGTTGCGAGACATTCTGCTTGGGATTGGGTTGCTGTGCAGTCTTTCAGTGACAAGGTTCTTGAGCGGTTCAATGTACTTGCTGTCCCTTTTCCTTTGGAGAAACTGTTTGTGTTCAAACTGCCTCTTGTACCTTATATATTTGACGGTACTCTGCGTAGGCTCTCAATGGATAAATATAATTATGTCTCTTCGTTCAATGTCCATAAGTGCTTCGCCCGTGATGGCCTCGTAGAGCGGTTGCATAGTGCAGGGAAAGGTGTGAAGATGTGGACTTTTGGCAAGGACGATGCGGCGAGGCCTGTAAACGCCGATGGGGTAATCGTTGATTCTCCTCAACTGTGGTTGCCGTAGTACCGTTGGCTTTTGAGTGGTAGTTCTTTTCGTGTGACTATCTTTTTTGTTAACTTTGCACAAGAAATGACAGTTTCTTGCCAATGACAGAGGTTCTTCTTATACTTTTCGCTCTGTCTGCATGTGCGGGTTTTGTGCAGCGTGTGTCGGGGTTCGGTTTCGGGATATTCATAATGATGTTCCTGCCGTATATTATGCCCTCTTATAATGAGGCTGTGGCGCTTTCGGGTATTCTGTCGGGATGCACTGCGTTGCTTATTGTGGTGCGCAATTGGCGTTATATCCAATGGCGGGCGATTCCTGTTGTGTTCCTGTCCAATATTCTTGTTTCCTATTTTGTCATTATATATATGGGTGCTGTCGATGGCATTGTCATGCGGCGTTGTCTTGGAGTGGCCCTGATGCTTGTGTCGCTCTATTTCATATTCCTTGAGGGCCGGGCGAGAATGCTTTTCGGTTCACGTTGGTCTCAGGCGACGGTGGGTGCGTTGAGTGGCTTTATGGGCTCAATGTTCGCAATGCCGGGCCCACCGGTGGTGCTTTACGGTGTAAACGTGATAAAGGATAAGCGTGCGTATATGGCAACTATGCAGACCTTCTGGCTGCTGTTCAACGTAGTGTATCTTTTCTTCCGGTCGGGGCGTGGCTATTACACTGCCGACACTCCTCTCTATTGGTGTGCGGGAGTTGTCGGCATTTTCTTTGGAATTCATTTTGGAGCAAAATTCTTCAGTATCATAAATAAAGAGTTGTTAAAGAAAGTTATATATACATTTATGTTTTTGAGTGGCCTTGTAGCGCTTCTGAAGTAGAAATTTGTTGAAATAATTCAAAAAATGGAATGAATTCAAAAAATATACCGCTATTTATAATGTGGTATATTTCTTTTTTTATTATCTTCGCACACAGAAACGTGAGAGCGTTTTTATTAGTGACTAGAAGAACATTCTAAATATAGGTAAAAACTATGGAAAAGAAACTGAATTTTAAAGATGGCTTGTGGAGCAAAGAGATCAACGTTGGTAACTTTGTTCACGAGAACATTACTCCTTATGAGGGAGACGCTTCTTTCTTGGCTGGTCCTACAGAAAGAACAAAGAAAGTGTGGAATGTATGCCTCAAGGCTCTTGAGGAGGAGCGTGCCAACAACGGTGTCCGCTCTTTGGACAATGTGACTGTTTCTACAATCACATCTCACAAGGCCGGTTACATCGACAAGGAGAACGAGCTTATCGTAGGTCTCCAGACCGACGAGCTGCTGAGACGTGCTATCAAGCCTTTCGGTGGTATCAAGGTTGTTGAGAAGGCTTGCCGCGAGAACGGTGTCGAGGTTGACGAGAAGGTAAAGGATATCTTCTACCACTACCGCAAGACACACAACGACGGTGTATTCGATGCTTACACAGAGGAGATCCGTATGTACCGTTCTTTGGGCTTCTTGACCGGTCTGCCCGATAACTATGCACGTGGCCGTATAATCGGTGACTACCGTCGTCTTGCACTTTATGGTATCGACCGTCTTATCGAGGCAAAGAAGGCCGACCTTAAGGGTCTTCTCAGCCCAATGACCGAGCACACAATCCGTCTCCGCGAGGAGGTTGCTGAGCAGATCAAGGCTCTCAACGAGATCAAGGTTATGGGTGAGTATTATGGTCTTGACCTCTCTCGTCCTGCTACAAGCGCTCAGGAGGCAGTTCAGTGGACATATATGGCATATCTTGCTGCCGTTAAGGAGCAGGACGGTGCTGCGATGTCACTCGGTAACGTATCATCATTCCTCGATATCTACATCCAGTACGATCTCGACAACGGCAACATCGACGAGTCATTCGCACAGGAGCTCATCGACCAGTTCGTTATCAAGCTCCGTATGGTTCGCCACTTGCGTATGCAGTCTTACAACGACCTCTTCGCAGGTGACCCGACATGGGTAACAGAGGCAATCGGTGGCCGTTTCAACGATGGCCGTACAAAGGTTACAAAGACTTCATTCCGCTTCTTGCAGACTCTTTACAACCTCGGTCCCTCACCGGAGCCTAACATGACAGTTCTGTGGAGCCCTGAGCTTCCAGAGGGCTTCAAGGAGTTCTGCGCAAAGGTTTCTATCGACACATCTTCAATCCAGTACGAGAACGATACATTGATGCGTGAGGTTCGCGAGTGCGACGACTACGGTATCGCTTGCTGCGTATCTTACCAGGCTATCGGCCGTCAGATCCAGTTCTTCGGTGCACGCTGTAACTTCGCAAAGGCTCTGTTGCTTGCTATCAACGGCGGTCGTTGCGAGAATACAGGTACTGTTGTAGTAAAGGATATCCCTGTTCTCTCAGGTGACGTTCTTGACTATGAGGAGGTTCTTGCAAACTACAAGAAGGTGCTCATCGAGATTGCACGTGTATACAACGACTCAATGAACATCATCCACTACATGCACGACAAGTACTACTACGAGAAGGCTCAGATGGCGTTCATCGATACCGATCCTTCAATCAACCTTGCATATGGTGTTGCAGGTCTCTCTATCGCAATCGACTCTCTGTCAGCTATCAAGTACGGTAAGGTTACAGTTAAGCGCAACGAGCTCGGCCTCACCGAGTCTTTCGACATCGAGAACGAGTTCCCATGCTTCGGTAACGATGACGACCGTGTTGACCACCTCGGTATCGACTTGGTATACTTCTTCACAGAGGAGCTCAAGAAACACCCTGTATACAAGAATGCTCAGCCTACATTGTCATTGCTGACAATTACTTCTAACGTAATGTACGGTAAGAAGACAGGTGCTACACCTGACGGTCGTGCCAAGGGTGTTGCGTTCGCTCCGGGTGCAAACCCAATGCACGGACGTGACAAGAACGGTGCTGTTGCATCACTCAGCTCAGTGGCAAAGCTCCGCTACCGTGACTCACAGGATGGTATCAGTAACACATTCTCAATCATTCCAAAGTCTCTTGGTGTTGACACAGAGACACGTATCGAGAACCTTGTTACCTTGATGGACGGTTACTTCACAAAGGGTGCTCACCACCTGAACGTGAACGTACTGAACCGCGAGATGCTTATGGATGCTATGGAGCACCCCGAGAAGTATCCACAGTTGACAATCCGTGTATCGGGTTACGCTGTGAACTTCATCAAGCTGAGCCGCGAGCATCAGTTGGAGGTTATCTCTCGTTCGTTCCACGAGCGCATGTAATGACAGATAATGTTTAATAAAAATAGGCTGGCTCACAAGGTCGGCCTATTTTTAACCCATAACCCATAACCCATAATATATGACTATCAGAGTACATTCATACGAATCATTGGGTACCTTCGACGGTCCCGGACTCCGTCTTGTGGTCTTTCTGCAGGGCTGTAACTTCCGTTGCCTCTATTGTGCCAACCCCGATACCATCGACCCCAAGGGCGAGAGTAAAGAGACCGACATCGAGCATATCGTGCAGATGGCCATGAACGAAAAGCCCTTCTTCGGCAAGCGCGGCGGTGTCACCTTCAGCGGTGGCGAGCCCACATTCCAGGCCAAGGCACTGGTGCCTCTGGTGAAGCGCCTCAAGGAGCAGGGTATACATGTGTGTATCGACACCAACGGCAGCATCTGGAACAGTGATGTAGAGGAGCTTTTCTCTATTGCCGACCTGGTCATGCTCGACATAAAACAGTTCAACCCGGAACGTCACTCAATCCTCACCGAGCGTCAGAACAAGCAGACCCTTGCCACTGCAAAGTGGTTGCAGGAGCATGGCCGTCCGTTCTGGATACGTTACGTCCTTGTACAGGGCTACAGCGCATTCGAGGAGGATATCCGTGCCCTTGGCGAGCACTTCAAGGATTACGACATGATAAAGCGCGTCGAGGTGTTGCCTTACCACACATTGGGTGCGCACAAATACGAGCCTCTTGGCATGGAGTACAAGCTCAAAGGCGTGAAGGAGAATACTCCCGAGCAGCTTGAGGAGGCAAGAGCACTCTTTGAGGAGTATTTCGATTGTGTCTTCGTAAACTGATTCAAGCCGATGTCCGCCGAAAAAGAGAAGATGGCCACCGGTGAACTGTACGATGCCAACAACGCACCCGAACTGCTGGCCGAGCGCAATGCCTGCAAGGTGCTTTGTCAGCAGTACAACAGTATGCCTTACGAGGCAACAGCCGGGCGTGTGGCGCTATTGCGCAGGATAATAGGCTCTGCCGGTTCAAACTTTGTCATCGAGCCCTCTTTCTGGTGCGACTATGGTTACAACATCACTCTTGGCGAGAATTTCTATGCCAACCACAATCTTGTAATCCTTGACGCCGCCCCTGTTGTGTTCGGCGACAATGTCTTTGTTGGGCCCAACTGCTGTATCACCACCGCCGGTCACCCGCTTGAGGTGGAGTTGCGTAACAGGGGACTTGAATATGCACGCCCCATAACAATAGGCAATAATGTGTGGATTGGTGCAGGCGTCACCGTGCTACCGGGAGTTACGATAGGTGACAATGTTACCATTGGTGCCGGCAGTGTCGTCAACAGGGATATACCACCCGGCTGTGTGGCTGTAGGAGTACCGTGCAGGCCAATTAAAAAAGATATATGACAACCATGAGCTGTAGCATGCTACAGCTCATGGTTGTTTAATGGGTTATGGGTTAAGGGAATTGCGCCTATTAAAGACAAGGGTTAAGGGGTGAGGACTCCAGTCTTTATATTAAAAATTCTACTATTAATTCACAGTATATATTTCAATCAAAGTTCACAGTGCTCCTCTTGATAAGAGGAGCTGTCACGTAGTGACTGAGGAGTAGAAAAGAAACAGAGGTGGAATAGAGGTTAAGGGCGAGAGGTTATGGGATTAGGGGCCCGTTTTCTCCTTTCCGTTTTCCGTTTGTATAGCGCCCATTAAAGACTCTCAACTATTGTCTCCCTTAATAAACTCCTCCACCGCAAGCGGTCCCCCGGGCTGCTCCACTTTTAAAACTCCTCCGTCACTGC
>CALCYA010000134.1 GCA_937906165.1 uncultured Bacteroidales bacterium
AGATGACCCAAAGTGAGTTGGCAAAAAAGATTAATGTTACAAAGTCTTATATCTCCAGGGTAGAGCACGGTCTTATAAATCCCACGGCAGGTATGTTCTATCGCATTATTGAAGCCTTGGGCATGAGGGTTGAGATCGTCAAGACTGTAGGTTAAGTTTTTACAACCGATAGCACAGTAGGTCTGCGCAGTTGTCATACACATTTTGGAATATCTCGCGACACCGCTTTTCAGGTATCTTTATCTTAGTTCCGACTGATATGAAATCCTGCAAGGTTGGTTTGCCGGTGCCATTTACCGATGTTGCATGCTGCCCGTTGTATCCTTCGGTGCAATGGGTCAGGTCATATGCCGGCGCAAGATGCCAGTACCACTTGCCGCCATCGTTCTTGTGTATGGTATAGCTGAAGTTCTTGCAATGGTCGTCTTTGTTGTCGGTCAGGTAATTGAAGACCATGCGCCTGTACATCTCTTCAACATCGGAAGGGCGTTGTGTGATATATCCTGTAAGGGCCAACAGGTTGCTGTAATCAAGCACAGGAGCTGACAGTGATATGCCCAGCAGCCCTCCGGCTGTCGCCATATGGATGCGTTCTCCCGCTGTTGTGATATCAAAGCGTCGGGTGGTAAAATACTTGCCGTTGGTCAGCTTGAAGTCGGGTACATCTATACCGCATTTACGGGCTATCTCATTGTAATGATACTCTTGCAAACCCATGTCCTGTGGATCGTATGTGTGTCGGAACTTCACCAGCCAATGTCCCTCTTCGTCACTGTATATCGCTTTCGGACGGCAACCGCCGCTGTTGCCGCTGTTGTATAGAAGAAAGCCGGCATCATTATCCTGCTGTTCTTTCAGCACCTCAAAGGCCTTCTCCTGCAACAGGTCGAAGTCAAGGGTGTCATTCTCCTTGAATAGTGCTGTCGCAGGTTCGTATGTGAGTGCTCCCATGCCGCCATTGCCAATGATACTTAACCTATCCAGCGCCGATAGGCTTCTGTCGTCAACACCCTCTTTGAGCAGGGCCTTGTGCAACAGATAACGTCCGTAGCCATCGGGTAAGCTGTCTTCAAAGATACCGAAGTTGCCATAGAACGGCTCGGCCTTTGCAATGAACAGACCTGGCTTCAAGGGCAGTTCAAGCGGTGATATGCTAAAGCCTTCGGCAAGCCATGCTCTGCTGTATTCGAATGCGCACAATCTGTTGTCGGGAGTCAGAGACAATGTCCCGACCTCCAACCCTTTGAATCTTACTGTCAGTTTATCGATGTTCCTCATTGAAGATGTTTTAATTTATGAACTTTCTTTTTCCCCGAGTTCTTGCGTATTTGCGTGAGCTCCTCCATTGTAGAGTATTTAGGCTGGTCAAATATGTTCTTTATCTCCGAGGTATATTCCATTGCCATTGCTATGCCAATAAGATTCTTAAGTGATATAAGCCCTTTTTGTTCAAAGCGTATGATGTTACTTACCGCCACGCCCGATCTTTCCGCCACCATTTCGCGTGTCATATTCTTTTCAATACGACGCGCACGAAAATCCGCAGCCAGCTTCATGGAGATGTCATCCGCATTTTCAAGAGTGTAATTCTCTAAAACTGATAAGATATTATTCATATACAAGCATTGATTGTTGATAATGATAATATATTGTCATTTGCAAATATAACTCTATTCCTTCAAAACAACAAAATTCTCACAATGTTTTTGATTATTTGTTAGTTGATCTGCCCCTCTCTAAACGCCGGGCTGTAGCTCTTTCTATTTACAAGGCGGTGAGGGGTTTGAGACGGAATAAAACGAGCATCTACTATTTCATACGCTTAATGCGAGAAATGCCCGCAAATTTGGTGGATATTGACAAATCGCGCAATCTAAATTTGGTGGATATTGACAAATCATACAATTTAAATTTGGTGGATATTGACAAATTGCTTATAAAACATTTGGTGGAAGACTGAAGACGTTATATCTTTGCCTTAAAATTAGGCTTATGGCACAGGATATAATTCGCTTTAGAAGAAAGATGTATGACACAATGCTCAAATGGAAACAAGAGCGTAATGGGGATACAGCATTACTTATACAAGGTGCTCGTCGTGTTGGCAAATCAACTATTGCCGAAGAGTTTGCACGCAATGAGTATAAGTCATACATATTGATTGATTTCTCAAAAGTCTCAAAAGATGTAAGCGACTTGTTTAATGATATATCAGATTTGAATTATCTATTCATAAGATTGCAATTCATCTTCCAAGTAGAATTGTACGAAAGAGAATCGGTCATAGTGTTTGATGAAGTTCAGTTGCAACCAATGGCAAGACAAGCAATCAAGCATTTGGTTAAAGATCATAGATACGACTATATAGAAACAGGCTCTTTGATTTCAGTAAGATCTAAAAGCAAGGATATCATTATTCCAAGTGAAGAAACAAAAGTCAATATGTACCCTATGGACTATGAAGAGTTCAGGTGGGCATTAGGAGACACTGCGACTATACCATTGTTGCGTAACGCATTTGAGAAAAAGATGCCTCTTGGTGATGCTACTCATAGGAAACTTATGCGTGATTTTCGATTGTATATGCTCGTTGGAGGTATGCCACAGGCTGTTGTTGCATACATCAAGACAAACAACTTTACTGCAATAGATCTGGCCAAGCGAGATATAATTGCTTTATATGAGGAGGACTTCGGCAAAATTGACGACTCAGGAAAAGCAAAGGCTCTGTATGATGCTATTCCTGCTCAATTAAACAAAAACACTATGCGTTACCAGGTAAGCAAGGCTATACCTGAAGAAAGAGCTGAACGTGTAACAAATGTCATAAAGGATATGGAAGACTCTATGAGAACAAATGTAGCGTTTCATTCTGATGACCCGAATGTGGGTTTGGCTCTAACTAAGAATTTGGAGTATTTTAAAATTTACACATCAGATACAGGCTTGTTTGTTACTCTTGCGTTCAAGGATAGTGATATAACCGAGAATGTTATCTACGAGAAATTGCTTAGCGATAAACTAAGTGCCAATCTTGGATATGTATATGAGAATATGATTGCGCAGATGCTTATCGCCAGCGGTAAGGATTTGTTCTATCACACTATACCCTATGCAGATGGCAAGAAGTATTATGAGATTGATTTTATAATAACCGAGAAACACAAGATTTCTCCTATTGAAGTCAAGTCGTCCGGGTATAAGTCACACAAATCGTTGGACGAATTCTGCAATAAGTTCTCAGACCGTATAATGAACAAATATGTGATTTATACAAAGGATTATAAACGAGAAAACGGTGTAGATTACATTCCTGTCTATATGACAATGTTTTTATAGGTCCTCAACAAAGGAAAACGCACCTTTTTATGGGTGAATTTTATAGGAAAACGCACCAAGGGGCAATTTTACTATAGCTGCTGAAACAAATACTTTACCTCTCCGCATTGACGGCAATGTCAGCGCGGAGAGTTTTTTTA
>CALCYA010000135.1 GCA_937906165.1 uncultured Bacteroidales bacterium
TAAACTGGAGCGCCAGTACCGTGACCATTTGAGCGGATACCATGACTGGGAGCAGCTGCCTCATGCATCGGATTGGATTCTCTTTGCCATGAATATACTGTTGGTGCCGAAGTACGGCTACATCGCCTGCGCCTGGGCATCGTTTGCCGGATACTTCACAGCAATGACACTCTCCTATATTGTGGGACAGAAACGCAATGCAATAAACTATGATATAAAAAACATATTCATATACACATTGCTGTTCGCCGCAGCATACGGTGCATCACTCATCAACCCGGTGGAAAACAGCATTGTAAAGATGGGTATAAACACGGTGCTGTTGCTGTTGTTCGTGGCATATTTCATAAAGAAAGACCTGCCATTGAAAAGCATTCCAGTGATTGGTAAGTTCTTCAGGTAGAGAGGATAACATCACTGCTTTAATAACAAATCAGATATTTCCCTATCACTGTTAGGAAAACCCCTTGACAGTAATAGGGAAATATTTTTGTATGGCTAATGGGTGTTCAATAACTTTGCTGCCAAGGAAACAATAAGCAACCATAAAGAGCAGCCCAAAGAAATCATTTAAAAATTAACTCTTAAAAATTACGACTATGAAAAACTTGAAGAACTTTATGCTTATAGCTATAATAGCATTTTTGATTATCCCAATGCAGTCTGCAGCTCAGAAGAACAGACCAAATGTAAAAATGGAGATTCAATACAATAAACCACAGAGAAAGCCCGTAATGTTACGTGCCATGCGCAACGACGACTTTTCAATGGTCTACAAGATTGTGAAGAACACTTCATTCGACAAGAACAAGATTGATATTATTCGTGTGGCATGCATTGGAAGCAACTTCAGCAGCAGACAGTGCGCAAAACTGCTTTCACTGCTCTCGTTCGACGACAACAAACTGGATGCACTCAAGGTAATGGCCCCAAGGCTTGTGGATGTTGAGGATTATGACAAGATCATAAAGCAGTTCTCATTCTCATCGAACAGGGAGAAAGCAATGAAGATATTGTCAAGACGTTGAGTATAACGTACCAACCGGAACATAGGAATAATTCAATAATAATGTATCAGTAGAACCTGCAATAGGTTTTATTGATACATTATTGTTGTATTGTTCAAACTATTACTCCTTACCGTAAAGCTGATTCACCTGCAAACCATAGGGGGAATATCTTTTAATACTAATAAAATATTAAACAAATAATCACTTATATTCTTTTATACAACTTACCCTTAATCAGTTGTCTTATATTCTTTTTGTTGTCGTTCTGTCACTTACTTTTCATGACTGAAAAGTAAGCAAAAGGTCCCGGCACAGGCAAAAACAGTCATTTTGCGCTTTGCTCACAAGTCGCAAGCGACATTCCTCGGTCACGCAAAATTTGCCTCAAACAACTTTTCGTTCAAACATCGGGGGCAAAAGAACTCGCTTTTCACGCATAAACAGCAACACGTAATGCACCGCTCAAACAGCATTTGCCCTATCTCCGCTGTTTGAACGGTTGTTTGTTGTGTTTTTGATAGTGCCGGTGTTTTTTGGAATTACCTCTGCTGGTGGAAATGCTCCCTACACTTCATTGAAAGAAAAATCACCCCCCGACTTTGCAGGTGAGCCGTAAAGCCATACCTTTCAGAAGTCGAAATTACCGAATTAGAGTAAGGGAATTATCTGATTTCGAATAAATGAATCTATTTACTCAAATTTAAATATTTGCCAGATAACGCAGATGAGGATGTTTGGGGTTTTCAGGGAATTCTCTCGCCAATAAACCTTGCTCTACCATTCTCGGAATAATCTTATTTTTTAAGTAGCTAGGATTTTTATTGACATTTGTAGCAATATTCTCCAACGAAGTGTATACAGAACAAACTTCTATGATTCTTTTATATAGTGCATCCTTGCTTAAACGCACTGCAATCTTACTAGCAACCTTACTAGCAACCTTCGAGTATTCTACATTGATTTTATATTTAGTTCCTCTACCTATACCAAACGAAATAAGGTAATTGCTATCGCATAGCTCCTTAAGGAGTTTTGTAATATCCGCACTATGCTTATCAAGTACCAACTGTAATAGATAATTGGTAATCTCTCCCTCGCTACAACAAGTAGCTAAAGCCATCAATTTGTTGTGGCTAATTGATGTTATATCTTCACCGAACAATGATTTGAGATATTCAGTTACTTCTTATGAATATTGCCATTATGAAATAAATAATTAGGACCTGTCTTCTAAAAGGGCACAATAAATACGTATTGTTGCTTTAGCTATTCATGACTATTCATTTAGTGTGATACTTATTTCATACTTCTGTAGATATCCCGTTTATTCTTTTATGCTCTATTTCGATTAATAAAAGTTAAAAACAGTGCAAAATCGGAAGTTTCGATATCGATTTTTTCCGATTTACATCCATTCCCACTTGCTTTGTTGTTGCAATGAGGGCGCAATAACCACATTATAACAACAAATTACAATAACAATATACTATGCCGAAAAAAGAAAATACACTTACCAGAGTAGAGTTTCAAATCATGTCTATCCTTTGGGATATCAACCACTCGGCTTGCGCACGGGATATCATTGAACGCTACGATGAACCTAAACCTGCATACACAACAGTCGCCACAAACCTGAAGGTACTTTATGAGAAGGGCTATGTAGACTATTTCAAGAACAAGGGTGAGGGAAAAACCCACATGTATGTTGCCAAAGTGACACGTGCTGAGTATGCACGTCAAACTATGCAGGATGTCAAGAAAAAGCTCTTTGGGGGCAGTTTGAAATCGATGCTCTGCTTCTTCGTTAAAGATAATGACCTCACAGCTGAGGAGATAAAGGATTTGCTTGATATTATAAAACAGGAGGAAAACTTATGAATGCTATGCTTGTCTATTCCCTTAAATCGGTATTAGTCCTCACATTACTCTATATACCCTTTTGTGTATTGTTGCTGAAAGAACGTTTCTTCCGACAAAATCGTTTCACACTCCTTATTATCCTCGGGTTATCACTAACGCTCCCGTTGTGTAACTTTTCAGTATTTCATATTGATGGGCATAACCCTATTCCATTTACAGAGACTGCTTTAAAGATGGAAAGTATGAAGACGGATGTTGTCATTTCAACTGTAACACCCCCATCCCTATCAGGCACCTCATTAGAACCAATATCCGATAAGGGTTTTAAATCGTATGGCTTTGTGCAATACTTCGGATATCTGTATATAATAGTATTTTCTATACTTATGGTTACGCGCCTTTACCGCTTGGTCTGTATGCACCGCCTTATCCGTAGAGGTAGCTTGTGGAACGATGAGGAGGATGGTGTCATTATCCACTGTCATGCAGAGGATGTGTCCCCATGCAGCTGGATGCGTCATATCGTCATAAGTGAGCACGACTACACTCACCACCGTAATGAGATATTGCTACATGAAAAGGCGCATGCATTATATCATCACTCTTGGGATATCCTACTGCTGATACTTGTACAGACCATACAATGGTACAATCCATTTATTTATCATTTCAGTGTAAGCCTACGTGATCTGCACGAATATGAGGCAGACGAATATGTCATTAGCCAAGGTGTAACTATTCAAGAATACCAGTATATGTTGCTCAAGGCAGCATCAGTAGATTCACCATATATCTATGCCAACAATTTCAAATACAACATGGTCAGGTCGCGTATTACAATGATGATTCCTAAAGTAAGTCATTGGTGGTCCCGTTACAAGGCACTCTACATTCTTCCTTTGGTTGTTTTCCTGTTGAGCTCCTTTGCCACTCCTAAAGACAATTGCCAACTGTGTGTATTGTATACCCAACAGATAAGAACTACCAATCGTGACAATATTGCTGTGACCGACTCGATATACAGCATTCTTGAGATTGGCGAGGTCATTACCAAATATGGTGATGTCAGTGACTATTCTTGCCAAAAGAATTATCTTCCTGTGGGAAAGCATACAGATAGAATCAAGTTCGAGGATTGTCGTATAGACGCCAATCTATGGGTGTACCAGAACTACCCCAAAACAGGAATCCTGACCGTTCACGAAGCCTTGCATCCATCCCGTATTTATTATGAGGAGCCGGCCGACATGCAACAATGGACACTTATCCCAGAAGATACCGTAATTCTGGGGTACAATTGCCGTCGTGCCAGCATGTCATATGGTGGCAGGGAGTGGACTGCATGGTACACAGAAGAAATTCCCGTTTCATCAGGCCCATGGAAATTATGTGGACTTCCAGGCCTTATACTGTATGCCGCAGACCAAAGTGGGACACACTCCTTTAGTGCCTACAACATCTTCAATGTAGAAGGACAATCCATCAGGCCACATTCCCATTATACAGCCAATAAGGTGAAACGCGACAAATTCATAAAGACACGCAACAAAATCAAGACCGACCCGCAATGGATAAACGAACCTTGGTATAACGATGAAAACAATGCCTCATTTGCTGTTCTGGATGATAAAGACCGGAAGAGACTGAACATTCCCTATTTCCTTTTGGTGAATGGCATCAAGTATCCCGATTTTCAATTCTTGTATCACTATCAACCACTCGAACTGAAATGAAGACCATATTACAAGTTTTCTTTCTTGTAAACACCTTATGCTTGGGTATTACTACCGCCACAGCACAATACACGCTCAGTGGAATGGTTGCCGCAGTTGATGGAAAACCATTGGCAGGAACCATTGTCGAGGTCTGTTATGATGACAAAAGTGTGGCCTTTGGTAACAGCAAGCAAGATGGTATCTATAGCTTGACTATTCCTAAGGAATATACAAAAAAATCACTCACCATCAGTTTCCGCAAATTGAACCATGAGAACCAGCTGCATGTGCTCTTGCCTGGTGCCACCTCATTCTCTACCGTCATGTATTTAGGTAGCGAAACATTGTGTGAAGTTGTCGTCAAACCCACACCCGTGATGCAGGTGAACGATACATTACGTTTTTTTATGGGCTCTTTTGCAGCTGAGTCGGATATCACATTGGAGGACGGATTAAAACGTATCCCCGGTATCAGCATCAGTGAGAATGGTGCCATCAGTTACATGGGACGAGATATCAGCCAATTCTACATCGAGGGACTTGATCTCTTGGGTGGACGCTATAATCTGGCTACACGAAACATTCCCATTGACAAGATTACCGATGTAGAGGTGCTCCGGCATCACCAACATAACAAGGTCAACAAGAACGAGCTCAGCAGTAATATCGCTCTTAATATACATCTTACTGAGAAAGCAAAGATAAAACCCTTCGGAACCTACAAACTACGTGCAGGACTGGACGCTGACCAATCATTGCTCTATGGAGGCAGCGGTACGGCAATGCTGTTCCGCAAGGATTTTCAGATGCTTGGCACGTTGAAACTGTCCAATGACGGACGCATGGGTGCCGATGAACTCAACAGCCATTTTGGTCGTACTTCATGGAGAAGCGGTGCAGAAAGCGTACTTCCGTTGCTTTCGGGTAGTCGTCCACCATTTATGCCGCATCGTTATGAGTACCGACGTAACGAGACGGCCAGCATCAACGTCTTAAAGAAAATATCAGAGGACAACCAGTTGAAGGCTAATGTAGATTGTACACACGAGAATGCTGACTACGGCTATGGGATATACACCTCTTATCCTTTGGTTGACAGTATTACCGTTACTGACGAACGACTGCATTTTGTACGGAAGAATTACAGACTGACAGCCGATATTGAATACCGTTCCAATAAAGAACACCGCCTGCTCGAGAACAAACTATCTTTCTATGGTCGCTTTGCTGATGCCGAGGGTATAGCCATGCAAGGTGCTGAGCAGTACAATCAGATACAACGCTGCCATGTAATGGGAGTACATAATGCGCTTGCATACTTACGCAATGTTGGTGACTGGAAATTGCGTTTCAACAGCGATATGCAGTACACCGAGACGCCTGAAGATGTACTCTCCATCCTTTTAGACCAGACATCCATAGCACGACAGACAGCATACAGCACGGTATTCAAAATGCATGATAAGTTCTATACAAGCTACACCCTGCCGATGGGAATGAATATTGGACTACCTGTAGCACTCACACTGAATGTCAATAACCTCACCACAGAACTGCAGGGTACAGGTGCTGAAAATACTATCGACGGTTGGGATATATCGTGTTCAATGGCACCTAATTTCGATTTTCAAACCAATGACCGCAATCTACGCATTTACCTTGATGTGCCTTTTAAGTTATTCATTAACGAATATCAAGATCTCCTCACAGGACGTAAGATGAATTTCAGAAAGGCATTTGTAGATGCCAGCCTATATTTCCATTGGATACCCAGCGGCAAGTCCGATATTGAGATACGTAGTGACTGGTGGCATACCTATGGTGACTATCTCTCACTTTTGACCGCACCCATACAGACAGACTACCGCACCCGTAAAATCAGTTCAGGCATCTTTGGAAGCAACCGTACCAGTCGCACGCGTATAGCTTATGAGTGGCAATCTCCGCTGGATTTCTGGTGCTTCAACAGCAGCATCAGCTATACCTATCGCATCAGTAATGTAATGAGTGGACAGAATATTGACGGCGCCCAGCTTTCGCTTAGCGAACATCTTTCTGACAATACCAGCCACAACATTCATGTTGACGGTAAATTATCGAAATACATTCTCTCCCTAAAAACCAACCTTCTTGTAGGAGGCCACTATGCATGGTCACGTTCTTTAATGCACACTTCGGGAAATCCAGTACTTATCTCCGGCAACGACTACGAATGCTACTTTGAAGCACGTAGTAACCCTATCACCCAAATTGATGCCACATACCGTACATCCATTTCAAGTACAACACAGCATACTTACCTTAATACCAGCCGTTATGTCGACTTTTCCCAACGCCTCTACCTTACCTATCTGCCTATAGCAACATTCAATTTGCACTGCTTGGCTGAATGGAGACGCACCACACTCACCGAGGGCAATAACAAATATTCACTTTTAATTGATGCCGGTGCCGAGTATCACCTCAAAAAGAAGAAAATGCGCTTACGTCTCGATATCAATAACCTGCTGAACATGAGAAACTACCATTACACCCTTTACAACGGACTCAACACCTACCGATACAATTATCTGATGCGCGGTCGTGAACTGTTATTCTCTGTGATACTTACATAGCTATTACTTCATTCTTCCTTCTTTTGGTAATAGCAACAAACACACATAACCACAATGAAAACAACCAATACGATGAAACCGACCAAACTGTTCTTTACGTTTGCTATAACGGTGCTATGGGTGGATTGCCACGGGAATCACAAACACAAACTGGATGCACTCAAGGTAATGGCCCCAAGGCTTGTGGATATTGAGGATTATGACAAGATCATAAAACAGTTCTCATTCTCATCGAACAGAAATAAAGCTGAGAAAATACTGATGAGACGCTAAACGGAACAATCTGTATATAAATAAGAAATGCTCTTCACTTGAAGAGCATTTCTTATTGCTTTGTAATATCCAGAATGATAAAAAATCAAAAGAATACCCTGTTAACCATATTTAATTAACCAATTCATAAGAGAATAGCTTGCATATATCTGAAAGTTTTACTTTATTTGAACTAAACTCAAATATAACATCAACAAGTTAACCATAATTATCAATGAAAAAGATAGTTCTTTTTTCAATATTCCTTATTTTAGGTCTTGTATGTTCGCAGACATTACCTAATATCCTTGGCGACGCCACATTCACTCAGGCAAAATCGGTCCTTGACTCGATGCTGTATGTCTGCCTTGCATTTATTATGATAAATGTTGGCCGCGAATTCGAACTCGACAAGAGCCATTGGCGTTCATACACATCGGACTATTTCATTGCGATGGCAACAGCTGCAGCACCCTGGCTGTTGATTTGTTTCTACTATATGGTGCTTCTCCCATCAGAATATTTTACTGATTGGGACGCTTGGAAAGAAACACTCTTGCTCAGCCGTTTTGCTGCACCTACCTCGGCAGGAATCCTGTTCACGATGTTGGCGGCTGCCGGCCTTAAATCATCGTGGGTATATAATAAGACACGTGTACTGGCCATTTTCGACGACCTTGATACAATATTGCTGATGATTCCACTACAGGTATTTATGATAGGTATGCGCTGGCAGTTAGGAGTTGTTGTCTTCGTGGTATTCTTTTGCCTGTACATTGGCTGGACCTACCTTAAACGTTATAACCTTAACCAGTCGTGGGGTTCTATACTGGGTTATTCAACCATCCTGGTGTTTACATTCCAAGGGCTATATATCCTTTCAAAACAGATTTTCGGCGTTGATGCAGCCATTCACATAGAAGTGCTTTTGCCTGCATTCATTCTTGGAATGATAATGAAACCCCATCATCACCACACCAAAATGGACGAGAGCGTAGCAACGGTCATCTCCTATGTGTTTATGTTCCTGGTCGGAATGAGTGCCCCACTCTTTGTAGGTGTCGATTTTACAGCAATGGTAGGTAATTGCACAATATCTCAGGTAGGCCCTATGTCTTGGGGCGAAATAGCTATGCACGTAATGATTGTCACAGCACTCTCAAACATTGGTAAAATGGTACCGATATTCTTCTACAGAGACCGTTCGCTTACCGAGCGTCTGGCGCTGAGTATAGGAATGTTTACCCGTGGAGAGGTAGGTGCCGGCATTATATTTGTCTCTATCGGTTACGGACTGGGTGGCCCGTTGTTGGCAATCTCTTTGCTTACAATCCTATCCAACCTTATTCTCACTGGTGGCTTTGTTATAATAGTAAAGAGATTAGCTCTGAAAGCCGAAAAGCAGCAAGCTCAAGCGAAGTAGAATAGTAATAAACAAAGTGTCTGAAAGGTTTTGGCTTTTCAGACACTTTGTTTTAATGGTTCACCTGCAAACTATAGGGGGAATATCTTTTTAACACAGACAAAACATT
>CALCYA010000136.1 GCA_937906165.1 uncultured Bacteroidales bacterium
TATTTTCGCTTTGTTACTCTCTTTTCCTAAATCACTCAACTTTTTGCTTAGCCCCTAGAATTTGCAGGTGAGCCCCTTTCGGTAAAGCGCACAGCGGTTGGTCACGCGATGCACCGCGTCGTGGTGCCGCGTGGGTCGCTGAAAAGTGCGCTTTGCCAAAAGGACTCAAAGCAAAAAGAAGTACTCCCCCCTCCCTCGAACTGAAATGTGAAAACGGAAAATTGGAATATGAAAGTGAAAGCGTCGTCACTTTCGCTACGAGTATTTTGTGCTTTATATGCTTCGCTGCTTCTCGTATTCAAGCAAATGTCTGTAATTGAACTCTTTGATAAAAAGTTTTCGGAAATTTGTGCAAAAGTTAAAATGAATGTTGTACATTTGTGGAATTGGGTGGTTTTGTTCCGATTAGGACAAAAAATGCGATGTTATGGACACAGTTTTTGTTGTGGAGTGGGATATATTTGCAATGTGAAGCTGTGTATGTATGTAACGTGAAGCAATACTGCCTTTAACCAAGGAAACAGTAATATACAATTATATAATATGGAAAATAAGATTCAGGAATTGACCGAGAAGATCTATGCCGAGGGCGTAGAGAAAGGTAATGTGGAGGCTGCCCGCATTGTCGAGGAGGCAAAGGTGAAGGCTGCCGACATCGTGAATAATGCCAAGGCTGAGGCAGAGGCTATTGTTGCTGCTGCCGAGAAGAAGGCTGCGGAACTTGAGGAGCACAGCCGTTCCGAGATTAAGCTCTATGGCGTGCAGGCTGTGAGCGCCATCAAGACCGAGGCTGCCAACATCGTTACCGACAGTGTTACAAAGGCTGCCGTAAAGGAGGCTCTTGCCGGTGATGCCCTCAAGGCTCTCCTGGTTAAGATTGCCGAGCGCTGGAGTGCCGATGAGCAGTTGGTGATCTCTACATCGGAGGCTGACGAGCTAAAGGCTTATTTTGCAAAGAATGCAAAGGCTCTTCTCGATAAGGGTGTTACAATAGAGCAGGTGAACGGCAAGAAGGCGCAGTTCTCTATTGCTCCTGCCGACGGCTCTTATAAGGTTAATTTCGGTGAGGGTGAGTTCGAGGCTTTCTTCAAGGCTTTCCTCCGTCCTCAGATGGTAGAACTTCTATTCTCTTAAGCGATGAGCAATTATTATTGCCTTGTTGCGGGGCTGCCCGACCTTCTCTTCGACGGTTCGAAGTGCGACTACTCGGTAGAGCGCTTCAAGGAGGAGATATATGCATCGCTCACTCCTGAGGATGCACGTGTCGTGGATCTCATTCTTCTTGAGTGGGACAACGCGAACATTCTCTCTATCCTGCGTCATGGCGAAGAGGCTGTGCTGCAACGTACGGGATGTTTCAGCCGCGAGGAGCTCTTCTCCATTGTGGAGTCGGCAAAATGCGGTTATTCTGATATGCCCGGTGTCCCTGAATATATCAACAGCTTTGTGGAGTATTATCTTGCCCACGAGGCGCAGGGGAATATCCTGTGGGAGAATCTGCTTAGCACATACTATTATGACTATGCCTTGAGCTGTTCCAATGACTTTGCTGCGGAGTGGTTCGAGTACAACCTGAATGTAAACAACATCCTTGTGGCCATGACTGCAAGGAAGTATAAACTGAAGGTTGACGATGCTGTAATAGGTGACAATGACGTGGCGGATGCCCTGCGTACATCGGGTGCACGTGACTTTGGTCTCTCGGGAATGCTTGACTATCTCGAGGATATCCAGCGTCTGAACGAGAACCCGCGCCTGCAGGAGCGTGAGCACCTGCTTGACGAGATGCGTTGGCGTTGGCTCGAAGACAACTCGGCACTATGCCACTTCTCGGTGGAGAGGCTTTTCGTCTTCCTGCAGAGACTTGTGATTGTGGAGCGCTGGGCCGCTCTTGACGCCGAGAGCGGAATGGAGCGTTATCAGGAGATGATTGCCGACCTGAAGAAAGGTATGGACTGATCCGTCTTCTTACGGATATGGAAAGAATAAATAATAAGAAGCTGTTTGAATTTATATCGTTTAGTTTTTTATAGGTCAAAAATAGAATGTTTTGTTGTTTTTTGAGGGCGCGTAGCGGGCTACGTAACCGAGAAAAAGAGGAAAACAGGCATTTTTGAACATAAAAGACAACGAAATGGCGGCTTCCAATATAATAAACTTTTTTTTAGAAATTTAAACAGCTTCTAATATATAGATATGGCAACAAAAGGAAAAGTAACCGGTGTTATAGCAAACATGGTGCTTCTGGCCGTTGACGGTCCTGTGGCACAGAATGAGATTTGCTACATCAAGACCGGTGGCGACCGCTTGATGGCAGAGGTCATCAAGATTAACGGAGCCAAGGTGTATGTTCAGGTTTTTGAGAGCACACGCCGTTTGAGAATTGGTGAGGAGGCGGAGTTTACCGGCCACATGCTGGAGGTGTCTCTCGCTCCCGGTATGCTGTCGAAGAACTACGACGGCTTGCAGAATGACCTTGACAAGATGGAGGGTGTCTTCCTGAAGCGCGGTGACTATACCAACCCTCTCGACGAAGATAAGGTATGGCACTTTGAGCCTCTTGTAAAGGTTGGTGATACTGTTAAAGCAGCAGGCTGGTTGGGCTCTGTCGAGGAGAACCACCAGAATCTCAAGATTATGGCACCTTTCGGCATCGAGGGTGAGTGGACGGTAAAGTCCATTGCCAAGGCCGGTGACTATAAGATCAAGGATACAATTGCGGTGATTGCAAACGCACAGGGCGACGAGATGACTCTTGATATGATTCAGAAGTGGCCTGTACGTGTGGCTATGGAGGATTACAGGGAGAAACCACGTCCATTCAAGCTTCTTGAAACAGGTGTGCGCACAATCGATACGCTGAACCCTATCGTTGAGGGTGGTACAGGCTTTATCCCCGGTCCTTTCGGTACCGGCAAGACAGTGCTCCAGCACGCTATCTCAAAGCAGGCCGAGGCAGACATCGTTATCATCGCTGCCTGTGGTGAGCGTGCGAACGAGGTTGTGGAGATCTTTACTGAGTTCCCCGAGCTCGTCGACCCGCATACCGGCCGCAAGCTGATGGAGCGTACAATCATCATCGCCAACACATCGAACATGCCTGTTGCAGCGCGTGAGGCGTCTGTGTACACGGCCATGACAATTGCGGAGTACTACCGCGCGATGGGCTTGAGAGTGCTTCTTATGGCCGACTCTACTTCACGTTGGGCACAGGCTCTGCGTGAGATGTCGAACCGTATGGAGGAGCTCCCCGGTCCCGATGCGTTCCCTATGGATATCTCGTCAATCATCGCCAACTTCTACAGCCGCGCAGGTTATGTATACCTCAACAACGGCGAGGTGGGTTCAATCACCTTCATCGGTACCGTATCTCCTGCCGGAGGTAACCTCAAGGAGCCTGTTACCGAGAATACGAAGAAGGTTGCACGTTGCTTCTATGCCCTTGAGCAGGACCGTGCCGACAAGAAACGCTATCCGGCGGTGAACCCAATCGACTCTTATTCAAAGTACATAGAGTACCCCGAGTTCTCGGAGTATATCACCGGACGCATCGGCGACGGCTGGCTATCTATGGTAAACGAGGCCAAGACACGTCTGCTGCGCGGTAAGGAGATTGCCGAGCAGATAAACATCCTTGGTGATGACGGTGTACCCGTGGATTATCACATCACATTCTGGAAGTCGGAGCTCATTGACTTTGTCGTTCTGCAGCAGGATGCCTTCGACGAGGTGGATGCGGTTACTCCGCTCGAGCGTCAGGAGGAGATTCTGAGGACTGTTACCGACATCTGTCGTGCAGAGTACGATTTCGAGGATTTCCAGCAGGTTACCGACTTCTTCAAGAAGGTCATCAACATCTGCAAGCAGATGAACTATTCAGAGTTCAACGGCGAGAAGTACAACGCATACAAGGTTGAACTGGAGAAACTGCTTGCCACCAAACAGGTATCTAACGAATAATTGAGTACGATTATGGCTACAGAAGCATTTCAGAAAATATATACAAAGATTAACTCCATCACCAAGGCTACTTGTTCGTTGAAGGCTACAGGAGTAGGATACGATGAGCTTGCTACCGTGAATGGAAAGTTGGCCCAGGTTGTAAAGATTATGGGCGACGAGGTGACATTGCAGGTGTTCGAGGGTACCGGCGGTATCCCGACGAATGCCGAGGTTGTCTTCCTGGGCAAGGCTCCTACACTCAAGGTGAGTGACCAGCTTGCAGGACGTTTCTTCAATGCCTACGGTGACCCCATCGATGGTGGTCCGGCAGTTGAGGGACAGGAGGTTGAAATTGGCGGTCCGTCGGTGAACCCGGTGCGTCGCAAGCAGCCGTCGGAGCTCATCGCCACCGGTATCGCGGGTATCGACCTCAACAATACATTGGTGACAGGTCAGAAGATTCCTTTCTTTGCCGACCCCGACCAGCCTTACAACCAGGTGATGGCTAACGTGGCAATGCGTGCCGAGACTGACAAGATTATCCTTGGCGGTATGGGTATGACAAATGACGACTACCTCTACTTCAAGAACCTCTTTACCAATGCCGGTGCACTTGACCGCATAATCTCGTTCATGAACACCACTGAAGACCCTGCCGTTGAGCGTCTGCTTATCCCTGATATGGCCCTCACTGCAGCGGAGTACTTCGCAGTCGAGAAGAACCAGAAGGTGCTTGTGCTGCTCACCGACATGACAATGTACGCCGATGCGCTCTCAATAGTGTCGAACCGTATGGACCAGATTCCTTCAAAGGACTCTATGCCGGGTTCTCTTTACTCCGACCTTGCGAAGATATACGAGAAGGCGGTGCAGTTTCCTGCCGGCGGTTCAATAACCATCATTGCCGTTACCACACTTTCAGGCGGTGACATCACACACGCTGTGCCCGACAACACCGGTTACATCACCGAGGGCCAGCTCTTTCTGCGCCGCGACAGTGACATAGGTAAGGTCATCGTTGACCCGTTCCGTTCATTGTCTCGTCTGAAACAGCTTGTATCGGGTAAGAAGACACGTAAGGACCACCCGCAGGTGATGAATGCCGCGGTACGTCTCTACGCCGATGCTGCGAATGCAAAGACAAAGCTGGAGAACGGTTTCGACCTTACAGACTACGACCAGCGTACACTGTCGTTCGCGAAGGAGTATTCAGACAAGCTCCTTGCTATTGACGTGAACCTCAATACCACAGAGATGCTCGACGTTACATGGGGATTGTTCTCGAAGTACTTCAAGCCCGAGGAGGTCAACATGCGTCAGGAGTTTGTAGATCAGTATTGGAAAAAATAATATGAGGAAAGCAAAATGATTGCGTTTCAATATAACAAGACATCGCTTCAGCATCTTGAAAAGCAACTGAAGATGCGTGTGCGCACTTTGCCTATCATCAAGAACAAGGAGAGTGCACTGCGCATTGAGGTGAAGAGATGCAAGGAGGAGATGCAGGCACACGACGATGCGTATGCTGCACAGCTTGAGCAGTACCGTGCGCTGTTCGCCCTCTGGAACGAGTTTGACAGTTCGCTTGTGAAGACCGGCGAGCTCAACATCGTCCAGCGTAAGGTGGCAGGCGTTAGGGTTCCGGTGCTCCAGAATGCGAGCTTCATCGTCGAGCCATACAGCCTCTTTGCTTCGCCCAAGTGGTTTGCCGACGGTATCGAGTTCCTCAAGGAGATGGCAATGACTGCCATACGCCGCGAATTGCTCAACCGCAAGCTTGTGCTGCTTGAGAATGCACGTAAGAAGACGACCCAGAAGGTGAACCTCTTCGAGAAGGTGCAGATACCGGGCTATCAGGATGCCATTCGTAAGATAAAGCGTTTTATGGAGGATGAGGAGAATCTGTCGAAGTCTTCACAGAAGATCCTTAAATCCCTTTTGGAACAGAGAGAGGAGGTAGCCGTATGATAACCAAGATGAATAAACTGACACTTCTTGTGTACCACAAGGAGTATACGGATTTTCTGCAGCGTCTGCGTGAGGTCGGGGTGGTGCACATCGTCGAGAAGAACCAGGGTGCGGTAGAGAACCCTGAACTTGAGCGACAGCTGGCTCTTGCCGCAAAGTACGCACGTGCGATAAAGACTCTTGAGGGTGCTGCTCCGCTGAATCTGGCTGCGGCAGGTGATGTTGCCCTTGCCGACAATATCGTTGAGATACTTGACACTCTGACTGCCGACATTGAGCGTCGCAAGACCGAGCTGCAGGTTATTGACAAGGATATCACCGCTCTTGAACCATGGGGCGAGTTCAATTATCATAAGATTGAGGCTATAGAAAAGGCCGGATATGAGATCCGTTTCCACGTTACAGCCGCAAAGAACTATGACCCGGAGTGGGGGAGGCTGTACAACTCGATGGTGATTGCCGAGAGACAGGGCCGTCTGCACTTTGTCACCTTTACAAAGAGAGGCGTAGAGTTCGAGATTAACGCGGAGAATGCAAAGCTGCCGTCCTCTTCACTGTCGGCTCTCATTGCTGAACGTGAAAAGGCTGTACAGCATATCGGGTCGTTCGAGAACGAGTTCCGTGCCTTTGCCGAGGCTAACCTGAATACCATGCGTGCTGCCCATGAGAAGGCCATGCACGATGTGGAGTTCACCAAGGTGGTGCTCGACGGCGAAAAGATGTCGGGCGACAAGCTGCTTATGCTAGAGGGTTGGGTACCCGAGGAGAATGTTGCGGAGCTGAAGGGCATGCTCGATGCAAGCGGTGCTTTCTATGAGCTCCGTCCGGCAAAGCGTGGCGATGACTTCCCGGTGAAGTTCAAGAACAATGCCTTTACACGCATGTATGAGGTGTTGACAAAGATGTACGGTATGCCAAGCAATACCGACTTTGACCCCACGCCTATCGTGGCACCGTTCTTCTCACTCTTCTTCGCCTTGTGTATGGGTGATGCCGGTTACGGTCTCATTCTCATACTCCTCGGCTTTGTCCTCAAGAAGAAGATGAGCAGCGACCTTGCAGGAATGATGAACCTTGTGATAACATTGGGTATATTCACGACAGTGATCGGTGCTATTATGGGTACGTTCTTCGGAATAAGCCTGCTGGGTACAGACCTGCCCGAGTCGGTGAAGTCCTTCATCTTTGCCGGTGAGGTCGAACTGTTCGGCGCTGTATATGACAAGCAGATGATTCTTGCCCTTGCAATAGGTGTCATCCATATATCACTTGCCATGACTGTCAAGGCTATCAACAATACGGTGTTCTTCGGCTTCAGGGAGTCGCTGAGTACCTGGGGATGGTGGCTTGTTGTAGTGGGCGGTGCCATTGTGGGAACACTCTCGCTGTTGAGCATAATACCTGCCGATGTCTCAAAATGGGTGATGATTGCCATCGGTGGCATCGGAGCTATCGGAATATATCTGCTCAACGACTTGCACCGCAATGTGTTCATCAACGTCGGTGCCGGTCTGTGGGATACATACAATATGGCATCGGGCCTTTTGGGTGATGTGCTCTCTTATATCCGTCTCTTTGCATTGGGATTGGCCGGTGGTATGTTGGGTCAGACATTCAACACGCTAGCCCTGATGGTTGTCGAGGGACAGGAGGGGTTCGGTGCTGTGCTGGGCTGGATAGGCTTTGGTCTGATAATCCTTTTCGGTCACACTCTGAACATTGCAATGTCTTGCCTCAGTGCATTCGTGCATCCATTGCGTCTGACCTTCGTCGAGTATTTCAAGAATGCAGGTTATGAGGGTAAGGGCGTTGAATATAAACCATTCAAGAACAAGTAAAAATATAAATATTAAATCAAAAAGTTATGAACGAAATTTTAGGTTTTTTGGGTATGGGTCTCATGTTGGGACTCGCCGGTGTAGGTAGCTGTTACGGTACTTCTATCGCAGGTAACGCTGCCATTGGTGCGACAAAGAAGGATCCTTCAAAGTCTTCACGTTACATGCTGTTGTCAGCCCTTCCTGCTACACAGGGTCTTTACGGTTTCTTGGCGTTCCTGCTCCATTCGGGTAAGGTTACTGAGGAGACCGGTGCTCTTTGGTTCGGTGTAGGCGTAGGCTTGGGTCTTGTTTGTCTTTTCTCTGGTATCCGTCAGGGACAGGTTTGTGCAAACGGTATCATCGGTTTGTCACAGGGTCACGACGTGCAGACAAATACAATGATTTACGCAGCGTTCCCGGAGTTCTATGCAATTCTTGCGCTGGTATCTACATTCCTTGTATAAGCAATAGCTCGGATATTGTTGACGGACTCGCTCACGGGCGGGTCCGTTTTTTTATGGTTGCGGATGAGCGGTATTCATGGTCTTGTCATGCTGGAGCGTTGCTATGCATCTCTTATTTCGCGCTTCTTGAGATCCTTCCTGTCGTCAGGATGACAAATTCCGCGTCTTCTGTCATTTCGAACGCATGTGAGACGTGTTGTTGAGGGCTTTGCCCGAAAAAATCTCAAATAATATGACATGATGTGTTCGTGTAATACGAGATCCCTCGTCGCTGCGCTCGCTCGGGATGACAATGTGCGCGGCTTGTCATTTCGACCATACCTTAATGAAAAAATCTCTTTCTTTCGCGGTTTTTTAGATTTCCCGTCGTTGCACTCGCTCGGAATGAGCTGTGCGCGATTTTATATAGTTTACATTGAACTCACGTTAAATATTTTAATAATTCAAAAAAAAGTATTAATTTTGTATCGGAATAGAGAGAAGGAAATCCCTTCTCCCTATTTTGTCGTTATATAATAAGGTGTCTCTGGAGTGAGTGCCTTGATTTTTTTGAGTATTATTTTATGAAAAAGAACTTATTGCTTCCCGACTATCTTTTTGAGATAAGCTGGGAGGTCTGCAACAAGGTCGGCGGTATCTATACAGTGGTATCTACTAAGGCCCGTACAATATCTGAAATGGAGAACTTGACGGCTGTCTACATTGGACCCGATCTTTGGAAAGAGAAAGAGAATCCGCTTTTTACCGAGGATAAACGTCTTTGGAGTGCATGGCGAAAGAAGGTCTGCGACGACAAACTGACTGTACGCTGCGGCTATTGGGAGATTCCCGGACGTCCAAAGGTGGTCCTTGTCGATTACACCGGTTACATGGAGGACAAGGATGCTATCTACGGAGAGCTTTGGATGGATTACGGAGTTGATTCATTGCACGGATATGGTGACTATGACGACTCTATGATTTTCGGCTACGCGGTAGGAAAGGTTATCGAGAGCTTCTACAATACGAACATCAAGAAGGGTAGCAACGTGGTTGTTCAGGCCCATGAGTGGCAGAGCGGCAATGCAGCCCTTTATGTGAAGAAGCACCTTCCGGCCGTTGGAACAATCTTTACTACACACGCTACAAGCATAGGCCGTTCAATAGCTTCGAACGGTAAACCCCTATATGACTATTTCGAAGGTTACAATGGCGACCAGATGGCTGCCGAGCTTAACGTACAGTCGAAGCAGTCGGTCGAGAAGATCACTGCTGCGAACATCGACTGCTTCACGACAGTGAGCGAGCTCACGGCACGTGAGTGCAAGCAGTTGCTGGAGCGTGAGTGCGACGTTATCCTTGAGAACGGTTTCGAGAAGGATTTTGTACCTACAGGCAAGGCGTTCGATGCAAAGAGAAAGGTTGCACGCGATGCACGCCTGCGTGTGGCAAGGGCACTCACCGGCGATACAGTCTCTGATGATGCTCTCATCATCGGTATCGGCGGACGCATGGAGATGCGCAACAAGGGTATCGACATGTTCCTTGAGACTATGGCACGCCTGAATGCTTGCGGCCTTGAGCGCGACGTAGTGGCGTTTGTGGACGTTCCTGCATGGTCGGGCGATGCACGCGAGGACCTCGTGAAGCGTCTGCGCAGCGACAAGCAGTCTTGGGAAACTCCGCTGCCTAACCCATACATGACACATAACATCAACAACTTCTACGATGATGCCATCGCTTGCACTATCCGCAATCTGCAGATAGACAACCGCACCGGCAAGAACCGTGTCAAGGTTATATATGTCCCATGCTATCTCAAGGGTAATGACGGTATCTTCGACATGGAGTATTACGATGTTCTCATCGGTAACGACCTGAGCGTTTATCCTTCGTATTACGAGCCATGGGGATATACTCCGCTGGAGAGCGCGGCTTTCCACATCCCTACAATCACCACTAACCTTGCAGGCTTCGGTCTGTGGGTCAATTCGGAGCTTGGCCATGAGGGCAAACTCGTTGATGGAGTGGAGGTAATATGCCGTAATGACAGCAACTATTTCGATGCAGCCGAGGTTATTACAAAAACTATTTGTATCTTTGCAAAACTTTCTGAAAAGGAGGTTGCCGACTGCCGTAAGAAAGTCGCAAAAATGGCGGAAAAGGCTCAGTGGAAGCACTTTATAAGCAAATACCTCAAGGCTTACGATTTTGCACTCACTGTAGCAGCAGGTAGAAAATAAAGATAATATATTGAGTTGCCCCAGGAGGCTGTAATCCCAACACCGTTGTCATATCGAGCGTATGCGAGATATCTCAATGGTTTTTATGCAGAGATATCTCCCTGCGGTTCGAGATGACATTGACGTTACCTTGTCATTCCGAACGTATGTGAGGAATCTGATGAAATATCTTGTGGTGGATTTTTTTGATATAAATAAGGAAATATTCATTTAATTATAAATTATGATAGCAATTAGTAACACAAACCAACCAGCTTGGAAAACTGTTAATGTTAAATCTTACATCCCCGAGTCTTTGAAGAGACTTGAGGAGTTGTCACGTAACCTGTGGTGGGTATGGAACGAGGAGGCAAAAGAGCTCTTCTCTATGCTCGATGCAGATCTCTACAAGGCTTGTGGCGGCAACCCCGTTCTTCTCCTTGAGAAGTTGGGCGTTGAGAAACTCGACGAGCTTTCTAAGGACAAGGCAGTCCTTGATAAACTTGCTGATGTATATGCGGACTTCCGCAAATATATGGATGTAAAGCCTAACGCTGAGCGTCCTTCTGTAGCATACTTCTGTATGGAGTATGGTCTTACAAGCGTTCTCAAGATCTATTCAGGTGGTCTCGGTATCCTTGCCGGTGACTATTTGAAGGAGGCTTCTGACTCAAATGTCGATATGTGTGCGGTAGGTTTCCTCTATCGTTACGGTTACTTCAGCCAGTCTCTCTCAATGGACGGCTCACAGATTGCCAACTACGATGCACAGAACTTCAACCAGCTCCCAATCGAGCGCGTATACGAGGAGGACGGTGTAACTCCACTCGTTATCCACGTTCCTTACATCGACTACTATGTTCATGCAAATGTCTGGAAGGTAAATGTAGGCCGTGTGCCCCTCTACCTCCTCGACACAGACTTCGACATGAACAGCGAGTTCGACAAGCCTATCACACACAAGCTCTATGGTGGTGACTGGGAGAACCGTCTGAAGCAGGAGATCCTGCTCGGTATCGGTGGTATGATCGCTCTTGAGAAGATGGGTATCAAGAAGGATATCTATCACTGCAACGAGGGTCACGCAGCTCTCTGCAACCTCTACCGTCTGACACAGTACATCAAGACCGGTTACACATACGAGGAGGCTCTTGAGATTGTACGTGCAAGCAGCCTTTACACTGTTCACACTCCGGTTCCTGCAGGTCACGACTACTTCGACGAGGCTCTCTTCGGCAAGTACATGAGAGGCTATGCAAGCCAGCTGAACATCACATGGGACGACCTCATGAACCTTGGCCGCATCAACGCAGGTGACAAGAACGAGCGTTTCTGTATGTCTACATTCGCTTGTAACACTTGCCAGGAGATCAACGGTGTGAGCCGTCTCCACGGTAAGGTATCAAAGTCAATGTTCGCCGAGATCTGGAAGGGTTACTACCCATCAGAGAACCACGTAGGTTATGTAACCAACGGTGTTCACTATCCAACATGGGTTGCTCCTGAGTGGGATGCCCTCTACCGCAAGAACTTCGACCCAAGCTTCATCAGCGACCAGTCAAACGAGGATATCTGGCATGCAATCGACAAGATCTCTAACGAGACAATCTGGAACACACGCGTTGCACGCAAGAAGATGCTTATCAACTACATCAAGAAGGCGTTCAGCGAGGATTGGTTGAAGAACCAGGGTGACCCGATGCGTATCGTTGACGTTGTGAAGAAGATCAACCCCGATGCACTTGTTATCGGTTTCGCACGCCGCTTTGCTACTTACAAGCGTGCTCACCTTCTCTTCACAGACCTCGACCGTCTTGCAAAGTTGCTCAACAACCCTGAGCGTCCTATCCAGTTCCTCTTCGCAGGTAAGGCTCACCCACACGATGGTGCAGGTCAGGGCTTGATCAAGAAGATTATCGAGGTATCTCGCCGTCCTGAGTTCGTAGGTAAGATTATCTTCCTCGAGAACTATGACATGGACCTCGCAAAGTTGCTGGTATCAGGTGTCGACATCTGGATGAACACTCCTACACGTCCTCTCGAGGCTTCAGGTACATCAGGTGAGAAGGCTCTCATGAACGGTGTCCTCAACTTCTCAGTCCTCGACGGCTGGTGGTGCGAGGGTTACAAGCCGGGCGCAGGTTGGGCACTCAAAGAGGAGCGCACATACCAGAACCAGGAGTTCCAGGATCAGCTCGATGCCGCTACAATCTATACTCTCCTTGAGAA
The DNA here is from genome assembly GCA_937906165.1 of uncultured Bacteroidales bacterium. GTDB lineage: Bacteria > Bacteroidota > Bacteroidia > Bacteroidales > Bacteroidaceae > HGM04593. Next base: position 12,625 of record CALCYA010000136.1, read on the forward strand.
CGAGATTCTTCCAATGTACTACAACCGCAACGGTAAGGCTTACTCAGACGAGTGGGTAGAGTGCATCAAGAAGTCTATCGCCGAGATTGCTCCTCACTTCACAATGAAGCGTCAGCTCGATGACTACTACAGCAAGTTCTACTGCAAGCAGGCAGAGCGTTATCATCGCCTCATCGCCAACGACTCAAAGGTTGTTCGTGAGCTCGCCAAGTGGAAAGAAGAGGTTGCTGCAAAGTGGAACGCAGTTGAGGTACTCTCTGTAGAGGGTGATACAAACTTCCTCAATGGCGCAATGTCAGCAGCCGACAAGTACAACGTTACCGTAAAGGTTGACGAGAAGGGCTTGGACAACGCAGTTGCTATCGAGTTGGTAGTTCTCGCTCCCGATGCAAAGGGCAACGACCAGGTATTCATGACATATCCTCTTGAGGTCGTTAAGCGTGAGGGCAACATCTTCACATTCGCTGCGGAGATTGCTCCTACAAACGCAGGCGCGTTCAAGATTGCATTCCGTATGTATCCTAACCACGAGGAGCTTCCTCACCGTATGGACTTCGCATACGTTAAGTGGTTCGCTTAATTCATGCATGAACATATCATCAAAGGTGCGCTCGAAAGAGCGCACCTTTTTTGTTGGCTAAAATGTTTGTTGTTTAATGTGTAATGTTGAATGTATAACGTTTAATGCCGTAGGGGCGAACCGTTGTGTTCGCCCTTTATGTTTAAAGTAGTGCCTAAAATGACTAACGTGTAGTTTTAAGTTTTAAAGTGCTCCCTTAAGGTAGGGGAGCTCCGCGAAGCGGTGAGGGGTATGTTTTTGAGTGTAAAATGTTTAATGTTAAATGTTTGGCGTATAAAGCTGCTCCCCTTGTTTGTAATCAAGGTGGAGCTCCGCGAAGCGGTGAGGGGCTAAAATTATTTTAAAAAGGTGTAATGTTGAACGTTATATTTGAAAACAGAATCCAGATATAGTTAAATACATCCGAATCCTGTTTTCTCATTTACACAATATTTTGGACACTGCCTCGGAACCCAAACGGCATAAGTTAAACTCCTCCTCTGCCTGAGGGGAGGTGCCAGTTTATTGGCGGAGGGGTGGGAGTGCAACGTTTGACCTGTTGCTGCAAAACTCGCCGATAACAAAAAAAAGGTCATTGACTCGTTTTGCTATTCGCAACCCAAACGGTATAACCTACAGCTATGCTACGTTTGACCTGTTGCTGCAAAACTCGCCGATAACAAAAAAAGGTCATTGACTCGTTTTGCTTTTCGCAACCCAAACGGCATAACCAACGGCTATGCTGCGTTTGACTTGTTGCTGCAAAACTCGCCTATAACAAAACGTTGTTTTGTCATTCTGACGACCGAAGGGAGGAAGAATCTCTGTCCGTTCACCTTTAAAAAATATGCAACAATCATTGCAATTCCAATGATTGTTGCTATATTTGTGCTGTAATAATCTAAAAAGCAATGATTATGGAGTTGTACGCGCTTACAGATAATATGATTCTTTCAAAGTTGGGCGAGACCATGAAACGTTTGAGGCTTGAACGTAATATCAGCCAAAAAGGACTTGCGCAGTCGGCGGGTGTTTCAATAAGCAGTGTGGCCGCTATTGAGCGTGGAGATGGCGTATCCACTAAAACATTTATTCCTCTGTTAAGGGCTTTAAATTCATTGGATATGTTATCCGATTTATTTAAAGAACAGGAAATAAGTCCAATTGCATACGCCAAGCTGCTAGATGGTCAAAGGTCCAGGAAACGAGCGTCTGCAACAAAAAATAATAATGATAAAACTGAATCGGAATGGTAAACTTGGCAAAAGTATATATCTGGGGTGAATATGCAGGTGCTGTACAGTGGAATGAAAGTACAGGAACTGCTACATTTGAGTATGAACCATCTTTTGTAAAAAACGGTTGGAATCTATCGCCGTTGAGGATGCCTGTTGCCAATAATGTACGGTATTCATTCAGTGAGTTATCCAAGGATACATTTATGGGACTTCCAGGACTTTTGGCAGATTCTCTTCCCGATGCATACGGAAAGGCATTATTGGACCGATGGCTCACCTCATTGGGAAGAACATTCGCAAATCCTGTGGAACGGTTATGTTATCAAAGTAAACGTTCTATGGGGGCTTTGGAATTTGTGCCGGCTAAAGATGATTACTTAGACCAATCATCTGCTATTGAAATTAGTTCTTTGGTTGAAATTGCCTCTGAAGTATTATCGAGCAAGGCCGAGTTGAATACAAATCTCAATGCAGATACCAAAGAAGCTCTTGCCAACATCATAAAGGTGAGTACGTCGGCGGGCGGACAGCGAGCCAAAGCCGTTATTGCCTACAATGACAAGACTGGCGAAGTTCGTTCGGGACAGGTAGATGCACCTGCGGATTTCAGTCATTGGCTGCTGAAATTGGATGGCGTAACAAATTCTGCTTTGGGTGACCCACAGCATTATGGAAAGATTGAGTATTCCTATTATAAAATGGCATTGAATGCAGGCCTGGAGATGACCGAGTGCCGCTTGCTTGAAGAGAATGGAAGAGCTCACTTTATGACAAAGCGTTTCGACCGCATCGGCGGCAACGAAAAAGTTCATATGCAGACACTCTGTGGGTTGGCTCACTATGACTATAAGATGCTACACGCTTATTCGTATGAACAGGCGTTTCAGGTGATGCGTCAGCTTCGTTTGCCATACGGACAAGCCGAGCAGATGTTCCGAAGAATGGTGTTCAATGTTATCGCCCGGAATCAGGACGACCACACCAAAAATATATCCTTCTTGATGGATAAAACCGGAATCTGGAAACTATCGCCCGCATACGATGTTTCATGGGCATATAACCCCAAAGGTGAATGGACTTCTCATCATCAGATGTCTATCAATAACAAGTGGGATAACATTTCCAGAGCAGATTTAATGGCTGTGGCAGAAGCTATGAATATCAAGCGTGCAGGCGATATAATCGATGAGATTTGTAATGCAGTCTCTATGTGGCCAACTATTGCTAAGGATTGTGATATTCCACAAGATATGATTGCAGAGATAGATAAGAGCCTGTTATATCGTGGCTTTTAGCGTCTATTGTTTAATGTTAAATGTTTAGCGTAAAAAGCTGCTCCCCTTGTTTGTAATCAAGGTGGAGCTCCGCGAAGCGGTGAGGGGCTAAAATTATTTTAAAAAGGTGTAATGTTGAACGTTATATTTGAAAACAGAATCCAGATATAGTTAAATACATCCGAATCCTGTTTTCTCATTTACACAATATTTTGGACACTGCCGATTTTCTGCACTTGCTGTGAAAAATATATAATATCTCTAGAATAATCTAACGAATGAGAGGAAATAATGATGGCGGCACTGGTGCTCAATGACTTATGAGGACTTTTGATGAAAGCTTCGCCGATGCAAAAGTGCAAGGAAATGAAAGGTAATGAGGGCGGACGGTCGCCAAATCATTACCCAATAACAGGGTGGGTTTATAGGTCGTTGGAGTCTATTTCTACTCTCTGCCGTATTCTGCATAACAGTGTACAACTCGCTGATAACTAATTTTGTAACCAAAAAGAATTGGATTATGCGAAGTACATTTAAGGTGCTGTTCTACGTGAACGGAAGCAAGGAGAAAAACGGTATTGTTCCCATTATGGGACGAGTAACAATCAACGGTTCTGTGGCTCAATTCAGTTGTAAGCTGACCATCACAAAAACGATGTGGGATGCCAAAGGCAATCGAGCAAAAGGTAAGAGCAAGGAGGCACGAGACATCAATTTGGCTTTGGATAACATCAAGGCTCAAATCATCAAGCATTATCAACGCATCTCGGATAGAGAAGCCTATGTTACTGCCGAAATGGTACGCAATGCTTATCAGGGCATTGGAACGGAATACGAAACATTGCTTGGTGCATTTGATAAGGACAACGAGAGTTTCAAGAAGCGTATCGGCATAGACCGTGCAGCAAGTTCCTACAAGGTGCGTGTAAGGTCACGAAATCATTTGGCTGCATTCATCAAGAAGTGCTACAAGCGCAGTGATATTTCTATGCTTGAACTTACTCCCGACTTCATCAAGGAGTATGAAATCTATCTCTCTACCGATGCAGGTTTGCATAATGGTAGTGTATGGTCACATTGTATGTGGCTGAAAACAATCGTTTCAAAAGCACATTATAATGGACTGACACCAAGAAATCCATTCGCTCAATATCGAGTAAATCAGAATATCAAGGAGCGACAATATCTTACAGAAGATGAAATCAAGGCTGTAATGACACACGA
>CALCYA010000137.1 GCA_937906165.1 uncultured Bacteroidales bacterium
CTTACTCTACAATGACTATCCTGCCTAACGGTCAGGTAGGCTTCCTCTATGAGGATGACTATGACACAAGCAAGGCTGATGGTGACTATTCAAATATCGTTTATGTTCCTCTTACAGTCGAGGAGATTACAGGCGGTGCCTTCAGCGCTCCTGTAACCGAGGAGCCCGAGGCTCCTGCAGTAGCTGTTGAGACTCCTGTCATCAACCCTGCCGGTGGCGAGGTTGAAGAGGGTACAACGGTTACAATCACTTGTGCAACTGACGGTGCAACAATCTATTACACTACCGACGGCAATGACCCTACAACTGCTTCGGCTGTTTACGGCGGTGCAATTGTAGTTGACAAAGATATGACTATCAAGGCTTTTGCGGCCAAGGAGGGTAACTACACCAACAGTGAGATTGTTTCTGCTACATTCACCATCAAGGCCCGTGAGGTAGTCGCTACTCCTGTCATCAACCCTGCCGGTGGCGAGGTTGAAGAGGGTACAACGGTTACAATCTCTTGTGCAACTGACGGTGCAACAATCTATTACACTACCGACGGCAATGAGCCTACTACTTCATCGGCAGTATACAGCGGTGCAATTACAGTGAACAAGGATATGACTATCAAGGCTTTTGCAGCCAAGGATGGTTATTATACAAACAGTGCCGTGGCGACTGCCACATTCACAATCAAGGAGGTTGTCGTTGAGCCTGAGGTTACTGAGTATCCTGTGACTCCTGTTTCTGGTCTTATCGGCGGAACAACATACTATCTTGCTACATTCAGCGCAAATGAGAATACTGTGGCTCCTGCGGGTGTGAGTGTATTCTACGTGAGGACTGTAAGCAGCGACGAGGTGGCTCTGTCACGCGTGTCAAGCGGCAAGACTATCCCTGCCGGTGAGGGTGTAATCCTGATGGCAAGCAGCGCGTCGGCGTTCAACATGACTTCTACAACTGACGAGAGCAATGTGGCTGACCTCAGCAACAACTGCCTTGCCGCTACCGGTGACGCTGTTGATTTCACTTTCAACGTTGAGAACTGCTACGCATTGGCAGTGAAGGGCTCTGGTGAGCTCAAAGATCAGTTCGCATTCTGCAAGGTTGCTGTGGGTACTACTCTCAACGGCTATAACAACCGTGCTTATCTCGACTTGTCGGCTTCGGGTGCGTCGTTCAGCAACAACGTACGTGTCTCGTTCGACGGTGTGACTGGTATCGAGTCGTCGGTTGAGGAGTTCCAGGAACAGGTTATCTATGACATCTGTGGCCGCAGGGTGCATGAGATGAAACCGGGTAACATTTACATAGTAAACGGCAGGAAAGTACTGAAAAAGTAAGCCTGAATAGCATAGAAAAAGGGTTGGAGGTTTCCTCCGACCCTTTGGCCTTAAATAACGATGATTGGTGAAGGATTAGCGTTGAACGAGGAGCGATTAACGATGAACGTTTAGCGAAACATACCCCTCAGTCACTGCGTGTCAGGGGAGCAATATATAAGCTATTGTCTCCCTGTATTAGGGAGACGAGAGGCGCAGCCTCGGAGAGGGTAATAAAAGTATTGAATGCGGGTGTTTTGTGCTGAATGGTAACCCCTCCGGCTTTTCAGCCACCTCCCCTAAAACAGGGGAGGAATATTATAGGGGTTATGCCAGGGGAGGAGTAAAGGTTAAGGGTGAAGGGGATTCGCCCATTAAGGACCTTAGAGACATTAAAGACCTTTAGGCCCTTATAAACCGGCGCCCCAACCAGGCCACACTAAAACAATGATTTTTGTTCCTTGTATAAGGTCAAGGTACCATACAGGGCTAAAAATAAGAGAGAGAAAAAAGATACATTAATTAACACTTAATGATTATGAACATCAGAAAATTTGCGCTTGTGGCAATGACACTGTCAGCCATGGGCTTCTCTTCGATGAACGCCCAGACAGCGGCCTCGGCTGTCGACGGCAAGAAACAGACAATTTATTCGTCGGTTAACCATGCATCAACACCTTACCGCATTCCTGCGGTAGCTACACTGAACAACGGTACAGTGCTTGCTATCGCTGACCAGCGTCCTTGCGGTGCTGACGTAGGTAACGGCGAGGTTGATATTTATGCAAAGGTGGGTACCATTGCGGCCAACGGCTCTTACAGCTGGAATCCTTCGGCTATTGACCCATCGGTAAGCGGCGGACTCAAGATTGCTGACGGTAACAGCAGTAATGGTTACGGTGACGCAGCTGTTGTAGTAGACCGCGAGAGTGGCAAGGTGCTCGTTATCTGTGTATCGGGTAAGGTGGTGTTCTCAAACGGTTCATCATCAAAGCACAACAAGATGGCACGCATCGTGGGCTCTGCCGACGGCCTCAGCTGGGAGACTCCACAGGATGTGACAACTGCTTTCTTCAACAACCTGTTGCCGAGTGCGTATACAATGTTCATGGCATCGGGTAGAATGATTCAGTCACAGCACGTAAAGGTGGGCAACTACTACCGTATATACGGCGTTCTCCTTGTACGCGAGAAGAGCGGCTGGTTCAGCAAGTCAAACAACAACTATGTGGTGTACTCTGATGACTTCGGTGCAAGCTGGAAGGTCCTCGGCGGTTCATACTGCCTGAAGGGCGGCGATGAGGCTAAGGTTGAGGAGTTGCCTAACGGTGACCTGGTGATGAGCAGCCGTACAAGCGGTGGCCGTTACTATAATGTCTTCAAGTTCACTGACCTTAACTCTGCATCAGGCTCATGGGGCAGCGCTACAAAGTACAGCTTCGGCGGCAGCAACA
>CALCYA010000138.1 GCA_937906165.1 uncultured Bacteroidales bacterium
GGCTAAAAAGACTAAAAGGGCAAAAAGGAAAAGCAATTAAGGTATACTTCCCTTTATGCCCTTTAAGGCCTTGGTCATTGCTGCACCCGGGCCTTTCAATGCTTACTCGCTCCCTTATCTTACTTTATTGAATCAATGGTCTCCTGTAGTCTCTTAAGGAAATTTGCTGCGTGGCCGCCGTCCATCTGTACATGGTGGAACTGGAATGAGATGGGTAGGGTGTACCTGAACCATCCTTTGCGGTATTTGCCCCACATTAGCATCGGGTTACTGAACAACTCTGTATACTGGTTTGTAACTGAGTCCAGTTCTGTGGCAACCATAGCCGATGTACCAACAATCATATGCTCTTCATTGAATATGCTTCTGCATTCATTGCTTGCCGCTTTGGTGAGAGTGGTGTAGTCGGCATTGAACTGCCCGATATTCTCATTGAATGGAATGTCACAGGAGTTTATTCCGCCTTTGCTGTTGTTGACGATTACGTTTATTGCAATGCTGTCATATCTGAACAGTTTCTCTTTTTCGGGCAGTGTGTAGAACTCTTCTATCTGGCTTGCTGCTTTGCCTATGCACCAGCAGAGCAGCATATTGAGCTTCTGTCCTTTCCTTTTGCTTGTTCTGCAAATTTGTGTGATGTCAAAGGTCTTTGTGAGTGTAACCATTGGCATCGGGGATTTCATCCATAGGTTGTATGCCTCTTCGCGGTTGCTTTCTTGTGGGGTGATTTCCTGTTTCATTGTCTGTGTGTTATTTGGGAGTCTGTTGCAAATATAGTCTGATTTTGCTATCCAGCAAAGCTTACTTATATATAATGCAGCAAGGCCGACATCTTTTCAGATGCTGGCCTCGCTTATTATGCGGTGTTTCTTCCTGTTGCCGTTGTCGCTGTGGACGATGCTCGGGAGAGGGTAGTTGTAGCACACCCACACTAATATGGCTGTTGCCATCACGCGGTCGTCGTGATTGCCTTCGATTGCACCCATCTCCTTGCCGTTTTCCTTGAACTCAAATAGGTCGAATTCAAATGTCGTCTGTAAACATCTTTCAATGTAAAGACCGTCTCTCAATGCTTTGACAAGGAAGTTTATCACCATGGGCTTTGTTGAGCTGTTGGTGTGGAAGCCCCAGCGGCGCGGACGTCCCTGTCTTATCTCCATCTGCGATGTCCTGCAATAGAGGTTGCTGTATTTGCCGGTAATCTCGTTGAGGATGTACTCGAAGTTGTTGCCCTCGGTGCCTTCGGTCTCAAGGGTGTTGGACTCTATCACAAGCAACGCGTTGTTGTAGGCGCGTGCTATCTCCACGGCTTTCCAGGCGAGCCTGTCGTGTTCGATATGTCCGTGCCAGCAGGCTGCTATCTCAGGTACTCCGCCATCGGGCATCGCAATCCTGTCGGCAACGACAATACAGGAGTAGTCCGACTTGTTGCCTGTGCCTCCCACGTCAACCGTCACCACGTAGCGGTCGCGCATATTACAGCTTGCGTCGGGCATGAGCCACACCGACAGGTTGTTGCCGCTCTCTTTCTCCGCCGCCGTGGCCTCGATGAACTTACTGTTGTTCTTTTCTGTACAAACGATGTCCCCCACAAAAGATGGTGGGCAACAGCTCTTGCGTGCCTCGTTGACGTAAGATGTCTTGAATACCCTGCGGCCTGTACTCTGGAATGCCTCGTTGGGCGTCGACGGGAATTCGCTGAAGAGACGCCACTCGTCGGGCAGCTCGCGGCGTTTGTCCCTGTACCATGCTATGGCCTCGAGGGTGGCGCCCAACTCAAATAGGTTACGCTCATATTCGTCCATGCTCTCAATGAATGAGCCATAATCGGCTTCTTTCAGAGGCTTGCTGTAGAGGTCAATCATGAACCAGGGAATAAATACCGGTGTAAAGTTATTTCGCAAATTCACAGCGTCGGTCCATGTGCGGTGGAAGAAGTTGCCCACGCCCTTGGCCGTTGACTCGATGACTTTCATGGTGTAGGGTCCGCTGGCTATTGAACCGAAGATGGATTGCACCAGGTCTTCGGGCTTGCGCCCTTGAGTCGCTTTCCACAGTCCCACCTCGGTGAGATGCGCCATGCTGATATCCTCGCTGCGCAACGAGTCGGGCTTCTGTGCCGAGCCAAGAGAGTATCGGCTGTTGCTCCAGCTGATGACACGCGTCTTCTGCGCTCCCTGGTAAGGCGATGTGGTGAGCTTCTTGCCGCCTGTCGCCCATTGCGGATAGCGCGCGATGACCTTCGCGAGCATTCCTGCCACTATGGACGATTGCTTCTCGATATCGCCGCAGATGACGCTGTTCCAGTTGCGCCGGTGCACAAGCTGTATCCACAGCATGTAAAGCTGTGTGAGTGTGCTTCCTCCCCACTGGCGCGCCTTCAGCAGTATTATATCTATGGGCTTGTTCTGCAACCTGAGGCTCTCCAATGCCTTCAGGTACGCACGTTGCGGGCGGTTGAGGGTAAACGCCGTGTCGCGTCCTTTGCCTTTGTCCGATATCGTGGTCATGGTGCGTGCCCAGTATTCAAAGTCGTGGTGTATACGTTTGAGGCAGAACTGTAGCCACAGCTGTATGATGTTGCGGTCGCTCGGCTCCTTGCCTGTTATCTGACGTATATAACCGTTGGCTCCCAACTGCGACAGTGTGGTGACCGTCTTGTCATTGAGCATGGAGACAGGCAGGTTGATATTCTCTATGGGGAACCCCTCAAAAGCGGTCCATTGACGCTCTACCGATGTAGAGCCTTCACCGGTGACGGGATTATAAACGGCCGAGATATCTCCCAGCCGTCGGATGTTCTCTTTTATAATCTGTTCTTTTGTCATTTCTGAAGTGAATTAACGGAGTATTAATGTTTTAATCCACTCTAAATGCCGGCCAGGTCTGTTGCACGGCGGCGTATCTTCGTGCTGTTGTAGAATTTTGCGAACAGATGCTGCACGTTGCCATAGAGGCTGTTGCGAAGTGAAATGTTTGTTTGAGCCATCTGTGGCTGACGGATAAGCAGCCACTGCATTGTAATCTCGTTGACGAGATAATCCATTATCGCCTGCTTGAGCATAGGCAACAGATGCTCCCGTTCCCTTGTTCCGCTGTCGAAGATGAATGCCAAGTATTCATCGCCGGATTCGTAGGCAACATAAGGGAAACGGAGCGCAACAGCAGTCACCAGCTCGTTAGCGGCCCTGTCGGCAAACATAAGGAGCAGTTCTTCATCGTCTTTGCTGCTTTGAATGGTGTCGGCGTCAATGTCCTTGCGTTTGGCCGACTCTCCCATATAAAAGTTCCTTAAATCAATCTGCTGTTGCAGCTCGTTCCTCTTGATAAGTATTGTGTTTCTCATAGTTATAGTTCAATGATATTGTCTTTGTTGTCGGGGTTCATCATAGGGCGCTGGCGCACAGCAAGCAGGCTCCGCATTCTTGCCAGCTCGCTGTCGGCCTTTGATGCGTTCTGGTTTGCCTCGTCTGGCTTTACGGTGAGCATCCAGTGTTGCAGGCTGCGATAGGCTGCAAGGTTCGTGATGGTCGTTTTAAGTGCCTCTATGCTGCTTGCCGGACAGTTGTGGGGTAGTGTGAAGGCTATGCGTATGAGCCTGTTGTTGTCACCGGCATCGACGAACCTTGCCGAGCAGGGTGACATGAAGCGGTTTATTATGCCCACAGCCTCGTTGATACCCTCGCCGATGAAACCTTGTATTATAGCACGGTCGTCGTCTGTCGTTTGCATAATGTCGGTAAAACGTTCCGGCATGCCGGCCTTTGAACGTGCTATAGCAGCATATCCGCTCACCGTCGCTATGCGCTCCGTTATGTCGCTCTCGTTGATGGTTATTGTAATGTCTTTCATCCTCTTTTTTTGGCAAAGATAAATGCAACTACCGTGCTTCAGGTTGCTGTGTTGACATTTTAATGGAGGTGTTGTGTAATGTGTATTGTCCCGTGTTTAATGTTTTCTCCCCTCCGTCGCTCGCTTTGTTGTTTTGAGATCTCTCCTCCTTACAGTCGTCGAGATGACAGGATTAGATGCTTCGCTTCGCTCCAGCATGACAGTGCTATGATTATTTCTTACGGCTTTGTCATCTCGAGTGAGCGTAGCGACGAGAGATCTCTTCTCCTTTCAGTCGTCAAGATGACAAGTCCGTGGTTTATGTCATGCTGAAACGTAGTGAAGCATCTTTTTACCTAAATTGTCGTGTTTGATTTCTTCTCCCCTCCGTCGCTCGCTTTGCTCGCGCCACCTCCCCTCACTTGGTGAGTGGCGGAGCTTTTTCTAAAACAAGACCTCCAGCACCCACTTTACAAAGTGGGTGCTGGAGGTTGTTGGAAGTCACATTTAAATGATCGCCCTCAGTATTTGGTGTCTACTCTTGACATCTAATATGTAGATATGGCAAAACCATCACATTTTATTGGCTATTCTATAAAAAGATCATCAAGGACAACTTCGCTTTGTACGGTTCCGCTGTACATATTCTTTTTTAAGCCGTAGGTGGTTACGAATGTTTGATGTATGGCTTTACGTGTTTTGGTTGCAGAACGGAAAATTTCAGCACGCTCTCGCAAGCGTTCATCATATTGTTTGGTGATTTCAAATTCACTCTGCGAGAACTTCATCTCACAAAGGTTAATAGTTTGGTCTCTGCGATCAATGAGCAGGTTAATTTGTGCTCCTTCACCTTTCCAACCACATATATCACTTTGCACACCACTAATGCCCAATTTCTGCTTAATCTGCCGAATATGATGCAGACCCAACTGTTCGAATGAATAACCACTCCAAGCTCTACGAGATGGAGAGTCAATCATGTTTTGCCAATGGTTTTCATCCTGGCCACGATAACCCTTTACATAGCGAAGGTGGAACAATGTAAACAAGTCTGTTAATTGATATATAGTTCCTCGCTCTGTCTTTCCGAATGCTGTGTACTGACGGATAAAGTCGCAATCACAGAGGTTTCGGAGTGCTTTTGTCAGGGCTCCACCATCTTCAATTTTAGTGGTAGCAATGATTTCTGTACGAGTCAGCCCAGATGCCTTATTTGCCAACACTTCGATAATCTGCTTATGTAATGTAGCCTCGTTGAATAGAGAACGGAACAAGAAATTATACTCTCGTGAAAGTGGAGCATTTTGGACAAAGAAAAGATTATCCACATTTTGTGTCAGGCTCTTGTCTCGTTCAAGCATCTGAAGATACAAAGGAGTGCCGCCAAGAATCATATAACATTCTGCTATCTGGTACCGGTTCCAATTTATCCCTCGTGATATAAGGTATTGTTCTGTCTCATATAATGAAAATGGAGCGAGATAGATGCTTCGGGTAGTTCTGTTATATAATCCACCTTTGTCCGAAAGGACATTCTCTCGCATCCAAGTGGTAGCACTACCACAAACGATAAGTTTCAAGCGATTGTTAGTGGCACCCCAAGAGTTCCAAAAGTATTCAAAGGCTTTAATGAATCGGCTTTTTTGTGTGTCCATCCAAGGTAATTCATCAAGGAATACGACAATAGGGCTGTTTCCATCTATTGATTCTAGATATTCACGCAACTGAGCAAACGCATCAAACCAATCCTTTGCAACTTTCCATTTGTGACCCGAATAATGCTCTAACTGACGTGTGAACTCACCAAGTTGTTCCTTCTTCGTTCCTTGATAAATACCAGTGGAGTAGAAACTAAACGTATCATTAAAATATTGTCTTACCAAATAGGTCTTACCGATACGACGTCTTCCATAAATAGCAATAAGTTCTGGAGACTTTGATTCAATACGCTGACGCAAAATTTCCTGCTCAGCCTTTCTTCCTATGATAATATCACTCATGCCCAATCATTTAAGTTTATGCAAAGGTAAACAAAATCTTTTGATTCTTTATCGGTAACCCTATTTTTTTTTGACTTACCGACCAAGAATCGTATATACCTGTAAAATGTCACATCTTGTGGAAATAAAAAGCTGTCAAGATGACAAGTCCGTGGTTTATGTCATGCTGAAACGCAGTGAAGCATCTTTTTACCTAAATTGTCGTGTTTGATTCTTCTCCCCTCCGTCGCTCGCTTTGCTTGCGCCACCTCCCCTCACTGTGTGAGTGGCGGAGCTTTTTCTAAAACAAGACCTCCAGCACCCATTGTTGTGGGTGTTGGAGGTTAAAGGTCCACCGGCAGTCTGCTTTTTATCCTGCTTTATTGCACCTTGTGGGGCGCGGTTTCTGCCGGTGGGGGAGAGGTTTGAATGCTATTTATAGGTTAACTCTCTTATTCTATCTGTAACATCTTTAAATAAAACGGAGTCAACTTCTGCAATATATGAATTTATACGTACAATTCTATCAGACGACCCGAAACATAGTGTGTCATTTGGAACGGTCTTGTTGTTGTATTGGTATAGTAGCATATAATCTGCTGGTATATCGTTTTTCCATGATATAAGCTTTAACATCTTTTTTGTTGCTGTATCGTTTAAAGCAATATCGTTGAACAACCCGTCTTTTAGTTCTTTGTATTTAGGAGCTGTAGTTGGTATTGTATATTTAAAATTACCATGATCAATGATATACCCATTTACGTCATTTTTTACTATCACATTATTGTATATGGAGTCGATTCTCTCTTCTCCTATCAGCAATGCAGTATCAATCTTTGCTGTTATAAGCACTCTTTGCATGTCAAAAAACAGCATGCTGTCTTGAACGGTAAATTCTATGGTATCAATGTCATCAGAGCCCTTTTCTATCATGGAAATCAAACCATTTGACATTAGTGAAACAATAGAAGAATCACCTGAGCCATCATAGAATAATGTTATAGTCTCAAGTTCTTTGGTGATTTGTTCTTTTGTTTGTGGTTTCTCCTTGTTTGTGTGATTCCTGTTGTTATTGTCTCGATTATAGTTATAGTTGCTGCAGGCTGCAAGGAGAGTAAATAGACAAATGCAAATTAATGTTCCTGTTTTTTCCATGTATTATATAGATAAATTAAAATTAGATAATTGTTTTCGTCGTTAACCTTTTGAGGGATATCGCTCCCGAAAATGCTTACATAATCCTTGCTTGTTAGAATTTTAATGTTTCCTTTATGGTCTTCACGTGTTCTACCATTATTATTAATATCTCCATGCCTTTTTGCAACATACTGTTCTGTTTTTGTTATAACTTTTCTCTCGTTTTCTCTCTCATACTGAGCGTCTTTAGCATTATACAACTCTTTATATTTGTCATCTCCATATTTCTCGTGTTGTAATGCATGAGCTCCTTCGTGAGCGAGGATAGTTGCAGGGAATAATATTGTGCCATTTGTTGTTCTTGCATATAAATCTGGACTCCAATATATGGTTCGACTTACGTGATTGTATGTACCGCCTTTTTCCTTAATCTTTTCTTCGTTATAATCTATATAATAGATACTGTCAGAATCTTGCAATTCTTTAAATATCCATGACGTTCCTTTTTCGTTCATATATTGTATTGTTGCAGCAAACCGTTCTTTAAACCATTCAGGGACTCCATCAGCGAAATATATCTTCCTCCCATCCGGGTCCACCATGTTCACCGGGTCGCCGGCGCAGTATGCGTAGGGTGACAGGTGGTAGAACTTTTCCGCCATCGGGTCAATGGAGAGGAACCGTCCTC
>CALCYA010000139.1 GCA_937906165.1 uncultured Bacteroidales bacterium
CCAATACTCGCATGGCAAATTTTTCCGTGTGCCGGGCGCTTTGGTTCTTTCACGCGATGAAAGAACATGATAGAACGACTACAAGGGGAATAAATATAACGGGTTAAGGGTAAGTTGTGTGGAAGAATATAAGAGATTACTCGTTTTATATCTTGCAGACATTATCTCATTGCCAGCGCCTTATTCTCACACGCCTCCATAATCTCACGTTCTCCCTCACCCTTATCGTTTATTCCGCACAGGTGGAGTATGCCGTGAATTATTACGCGGTGCAGCTCCTGCTCGTATGTGGCACCGACCATCTCGCTGTTGCTGCGCACTGTGTCCAGCGATATGAACAGGTCGCCGCTGATGATGTCACCCTCGCAATAGTCAAAGGTGATGATGTCGGTGTAGTAGTCGTGTTGCAGGTACTCTCGGTTCACCTCAAGGATTTTCTCGTCGTCGCAGAAAATGTAGGCGATGTCGCCCACCTTCTTGCCGTATGTGGCTGCAACGGCCTTTATCCACGCTGTTGTCTCACGTCTCTTGATTCCGGGCATCTTTACGCCCTCGGTCTGGTAGCTTATCATATATCAGAATTTTTTGTTCATTGTTACATTCCCGTCAATGTCTGTTATTGTAACCCCAATGCCCTCCTTGTCGCTTGTGAGGTCCATGACGCTGCGGTTGTCGTTTATCACAATGGGGAACTGCCGCTTGCCGTCGGGTTCTATGGAGTAGTGACGGTGGGTGTGTCCCGACAGTACAAGGTCTATCTTTGCCTTGTTGAATATTGGTGTGAATAGTTCCACAAGTTCCTTCTCGGCATGGTTCTCACTCCCGTGGTCGCCTGTGACAAAAGGAGGTATATGCATCAGCACAATCCTGTTGGTGCATTTGCGGAACCTCTTGCTCTTTATCTCCTGCTGTAGCCACAGGGCCTGTTCGCGGCGGTAGCTGTCGAAGTCGTTTATGCCGCCGTACACGGGGTGGCTGTCGGGCTTGTCCTCACCGGTGTCAAGGACAATGAGTGCGGTGTTGCCAAAGTAAAAGATGTTGTAGAAGCGTCCGTTGGGGCGGCCCACATACTCCTTGTAGAGGCGTGCCAGGTTTCCGCGTGTCTCGTGGTTTCCGCGTACGGCAATGAAAGGCTTGTTGCGCGCGAACAGCTCAACCGACACGTCAATGAATCCTTTGTAGGGCGCCTCGTCATTCTCAAAGTAGCTTATCATATCGCCCAGGTATATAACGGCATCGGCATCCTCCAATTGCGACAGGTTGAGCAGGGAGCGCACCTTGTCGGCATTGTCGTGCCCGTCATTGATTACCACAAAACGGCTCTTCTCTATCTTCAGGGGCAGTGTGCTGAACTTCTCCCACTGCGTGGCGATGCTGTCGCCGTATGTTATTTTGTAGGGGCGGAACTCCTTCATCTCCTTTGCCACAATACGGTAGCGGTAGCTGCACCCTGCATCGAGCCCGCTTATCTCCACGGTGTGACGTGTGTCGTATGCGTCGATGAGTCCTGCATCGATGTTGCAGTAGCGTCTGGGAGCTTCCCATCCGTCGGCATATACCTCTACCCAGGCCGCTGCACGCTGCGACGTGGTGAAAAAGATTTCAGCGCCCTCTTCTGTCACATTCTGGATGTAGGGACCATTCTTTATACCGAACCCGTCGGCAAACGCTGCAACGGTGGCAATCAATATTATTGTTGTAAGCAGAATACGTTTCATAATATGTAGTTTTTATCCGAAGAATATATATGCCAGTACAATGGCTGCTATTATTCCGGCAAGGTCGGCAAGAAGTCCGCATGTGACCGCATGGCGTGTCTTGCGTATTCCCACACTGCCGAAGTATACGGCCAGTATGTAGAATGTAGTGTCTGTCGCTCCCTGGAACAGGCATGCCAAGCGCCCTGCGAATGAGTCGGCACCGTATGTGTTCATGGCGTCAATCATCATTCCGCGTGCTCCGCTGCCGCTCAGCGGCTTCATTATGGCCGTGGGCAGTGCACCCACGAAGTCATAGCCCAGCCCCACGGCATTGGCGCACCACGCTACTCCTTCCATTATAACGTCCATGCCACCCGATGCGCGGAACACCCCTATGGCAACGAGTATGGCAATGAGGTAGGGTATTATGCGCACCGCAGTGCCGAACCCCTCCTTTGCGCCCTCAATGAAAGCATCGTATACGTTTATCTTTGCCCTCATTCCGGCTACGATGAATATTATTATTACCGAGAAGAGGATTATGTTTGCGAGCGATGTCGATACAATTTCAATCTGCACCTGAGACAGCTGCATCATGCCCCATGTTCCACCGGCAATGAGCGCGCATATTCCAAAGAGAAAGAGCAGCATCGTGCGGTTGAAGAGGTTTATGCGCTGGTAGATGCTTGTGGCTATGAGGCCTACGATGGTGGCAACTGTTGTGGCAAGCAGAATTGGGATGAACACGTCAGTGGGATTTGCTGCACCCATCTGTGCGCGGTAGAGCAACACGGTTATTGGAATGAGTGTAAGGCCCGATGTGTTCAGCACCAGGAACATTATCATCGGGTTGCTTGCAGTGTCTTTCTTTGGGTTTATCTCCTGTAGCTCCTGCATAGCCTTCAGTCCCATGGGAGTGGCCGCATTGTCAAGTCCCAGCATGTTTGCCGAAAAGTTCATGAACATTGTTCCCATTGCAGGGTGTCCCTTTGGGATGTCAGGGAATATCTTGCACAGCACCGGGCTCAGCAACTGGGCAAGAGCCGCCACAAGACCGCCCTTCTCGCCAATCTTCATTATACCCATCCACAGCGAGAGTACTCCCGTGAGTCCCAATGATATCTCGAACGCATTCTTTGCCTGTGCAAAGGTGGAATCCATTATTGCAGGGAACACTGTAGTGTCGCCCAGGAAGATGAGTTTCCCCAATGCTATAATAAATGCAAGGAGAAAGAATGCTATCCAAATATAGTTAAGTACCATTATGTTGTCAGTTTTGATAATGCGAAGATAGTGATATAAATTTAAACAGTTTCGGATTTTGATTATAAATGTATCGTTGTTATATTTGTAATTGCTGGATAAGACGTTTGAATGGTATTGCTGAGAAAGTTGGTAGCCAATTGAGATATCCTATAAAATTTTGATATTATGAAAAGAACATTCCTTTTAATTTTGGGACTTGTTATATTGTCATTGACAATGCAGAGTTTCATTAGTGCCCCGCAAGAAGATGGTGACGGGGAGTTGTCGCCGTTAGTTGGAACATGGGATTGGAAGGAGGGATATGAAATAGGTTCTCACTTTGCAATATGGGTCGGTGAAAGGAATGACTCCTTGATATTCACAATGGGAGGCTCTTTCTTTTATGGACAAAAACTACACTCGGCGGAATGGGATAGGGATAAAGATTTGTTTGAACAAATGATACGTGTAAAGAAACCTGAAGGTAACTTTGTGAAGACCAAGATAAGTGAAGGCATATCAAATGGTTCTTATAATTATGACAGAAGAAATCTTTACAACGATATTTCGTTTGAGGTTCTCAATGATTCAACAATGCTGTTCATTTTGGGAGACAAGAGAAGTTATTGGCCCGACACTGCAAGAATGATACGTCGAGACAGAATAAATCGTAAATTCTCTGATAAGACTTACCTTTTTATGTATAAAGGTGAATAATATTATGAAAAAACCATTCCTTTTAATTTTGGGACTTGTTACATTGTCATTGACAATGCAGAGTTTCATAAGTGCCCCACAAGAAGATGGTGACGGGGAGTTGTCGCCGTTAGTTGGTCGGTGGAATTGGGTTTGGAATGATAAGGTACATAAGTTCTATATAAGATGTGGTGAAAGAAATGATTCCTTACTTTTTACTGTTGGAGGAGTGTTTTTCCGTGGCGATAGAATCCATATGCCTGAATGGGATGAAGATGGTAAGTATATCCAAATGGTACGTGTAAAGAAACCGGAGGGGAATGTTGTAAAGAGTAAAATATGTGAAGGCATATCCGATTTTTATGGTTTTGACAGTTGGGACAAATATAACGATGTTACGTTTGAATTGCTCAGCGATACGGTAATGCGTTTTATTCTCGATGATGACAAGGCTTATTGGCCCGATACGGCCTTGATGATTCTTGAAAAACGGGTAAATGTCGAGTTCTCTCAACAGGAGTATCAGAATATGTACAAAGGCGAATGATATTATGAAAAGAACATTCCTTTTAATTTTGGGACTTGTTACATTGTCATTGACAATGCAGAGTTTCATAAGTGCCCCACAAGAAGATGGTGACGGGGAGTTGTCGCCGTTAGTTGGTCGGTGGAATTGGGTTTGGAATGATAAGGTACATAAGTTCTATATAAGATGTGGTGAAAGAAATGATTCCTTACTTTTTACTGTTGGAGGAGTGTTTTTCCGTGGCGATAGAATCCATATGCCTGAATGGGATGAAGATGGTAAGTATATCCAAATGGTACGTGTAAAGAAACCGGAGGGGAATGTTGTAAAGAGTAAAATATGTGAAGGCATATCCGATTTTTATGGTTTTGACAGTTGGGACAAATATAACGATGTTACGTTTGAATTGCTCAGCGATACGGTAATGCGTTTTATTCTCGATGATGACAAGGCTTATTGGCCCGATACGGCCTTGATGATTCTTGAAAAACGGGTAAATGTCGAGTTCTCTCAACAGGAATACCGGAACATGTACAAAGGTGAGTAGTATTAATGTATGTACATAAACAGGTCACAAAGTTTTGCTGCTTTGTGACCTGTTTATGTACAATGTTTTTGATTCATCCATTCTTTCTCTTGTATAGTGCTTTTACCATTTTCGTTAGTTGTTTATGATAGGCAATCCTTCCGGTTGTCCAATGATTTTACATTACCTGTCTAAAAATTTGACAAAATACGCTGGTCGTGATTTTGCTTAATTTGTTGTATGCTAATGATTTGAATAGTTTGGCACGCTTTTGGCATGTACTCTTGTAGAAATGTTTTTTGTATGAAAAGAGTTTTTATGATAATTATTGCAGGATGTCTATCCTTTATGATTGCATCTGCGCAGGTGATGACAATGGATGAGTGCATGGCATACGCTGTGGAGCACTCTGTTTCGGTGGGCAAGCAGGAGAATGTTCTTGACAATGCCAAGATGAACTACAGGCAGTCGGTGGCATCACTGTTTCCTTCGGTATCGGCGGGTGTGTCGGCGTCTACCAATTTCGGACGTTCCATTGACCCCGAGACAAACAGTTATACAACGGTCTCAACGTTCGGTAACTCTTACAGCCTGTCGGCATCGATGCCGTTGTTTGCCGGCTTGCGTTATGTGAACAGTATCCGTGCGGCAAAGGTTGCACGTGAGCGCGGTTACAGTGACTTGCAGATTGCACGCGACAAGGTGGCAATGGAAGTTATGAGGGCCTACTCCGACGTGGTCTATTATAAAGGTGCGGTGAAGATTGCCGAGGAGCATCTGTCGGCATCGCGCAAGACGTTGCGTCAGGCACAGAAACTCCATGAGTTGGGACGCAAGAGTGCTGCCGAGGTTGCCGAGGTCGCATCGCAGGAGGCCAATTATGACTATCTGCTTGCCGAGCAGCAGAACAACCTTACTATGGCGTGGATTGCTTTGCGCGAGGTGATGAATCTGCCTCAAGACACTCCTTTGGAGGTTGCCGAGGAGGACGGTATCATCATTGGCTGTGATGATATCCCGGTGCAGAGAATAGTGGAGAATGCTCTTGCGGGCAATGCACAGGTTGTGTCATCGGAGCTTGCCGTTAAGGAGTCCAAGCTGCAATATGCGCGTGCAAAGGGTGCCTGGTTCCCTACAATAAGCCTTTCGGCAGGGATAAACACAAACTACTATACCAACTTCGACAACAAGCAGGCTTATCCCTCTTTCTCTTCACAGTTCAAGAACAACAGCGGTGAATATGTGGGTGTCTCAATGTCTATCCCGATATTCTCTAACCTTAGCCGCAGTGCATCGGTGCGTTCTTCGCGCAACGCGTTGCGTAATGCCGAGCTTGAGCTGTCTGCCATGCGTAGCTCGGTCGAGAGTGAGGTTGTGCAGGCGTGTAGCCGCATGGAGGGTTACGGCAAGCTCTACAACCAGGCAGTGAAGAAGGTTGAGGCTTCGCAGTTGGCATACGACGGCATTGCAGCCAAATTCGAGAACGGGCTTGTTACCGCAATAGAATTGCAGAGTGCTGCGACAACGCTTCTGCAGGCACAGTCCGACCGTCTGCGCTCACAGCTGCAGTATATGATTGAGAAACGTATGGTCGACTATTATAGTGGAATACCTTTTGTACATTCAGGAAAATAAAATATAAACTACTATGGATATAAAATTAGAGAAGAAAACCGGTTGGCGTGCTGTATTCAGCAAGAAAAGCCTGCCTTATCTGTTCGGAGCGCTTCTGGTTGTGCTCATAGTGTGGCTCCTCTTGAAGGAGAATACATCGACACTGCGCGTGAACACGGCAACAGTTACTGTATCAAATGTGGAAGAGGGTGAGTTCAACGATTATGTGAGCCTCAGCGGAACTGTGCAACCAATGACAACA
The DNA here is from genome assembly GCA_937906165.1 of uncultured Bacteroidales bacterium. Lineage (GTDB taxonomy): Bacteria > Bacteroidota > Bacteroidia > Bacteroidales > Bacteroidaceae > HGM04593. The sequence goes on from CALCYA010000139.1 coordinate 6,570, forward strand.
ATGCAGCTGTCGCCGCTTGAGAGCGGAGTGGTGGAGCGTGTGGTTGCCGAGGAGGGAACTGCGGTGAAGGCCGGGGATGTGATCCTTGAGATGTCGAACAAGCAGCTGTCGATGCAGATTCTGCAATCGGAGGCGGACCTTGCTGAGAAGCAGAACATCTTGCGCAACACCCTTATCTCAATGGAGCAGGAGCGTCTCTCGCTCCGTCAGGAGATGCTTATGCTCGACCTTGAGGTAACCCGCAAGCAACGTGCATACGAGCAGAACAAGGAACTTTACAACGAGGAACTTGTTGCCCGCGAGGTATATCTGCAGTCGAAAGAGGATTATGAGTTGGCACTGAACAGACGTTCTCTGGTGCGCGAGCGTCAGAAACAGGATTCCCTTTACCGCACCGTGCAGGTGGCACAGCTTGATGAGAACCTGCGTTCAATGCAGCTCAACATGCAACTCATTCGTGAGCGTGTGGATAATCTCAAGGTAAAGGCTCCTATTGACGGTGAATTGGGTATGCTCAATGTGGTCCTTGGACAGACACTCTCGCAGGGCAGCGCCATAGGTCAGATAAACGACCTCTCGGCCTATAAGGTTACGGCAATGGTCGACGAGCATTATATCGACCGTGTGGTAACAGGCCTTACAGCCTCATTCATGCGTCAGGACAACAGTTATGACATGCTTTTGAGAAAGGTTTATCCCGAGGTTCGTGAAGGCAAGTTCAGGGTGGACCTCACATTCAGCAGCGAGCTGCCCGACAATATACGTACCGGCCAGACATATAATCTCAATCTTCAGTTGGGGCAGCCTGTTGAGGCTGTCTACATCCCGCGCGGTGCGTTTTTCCAGAAGACAGGCGGCCGTTGGATATATGTCGTGGATGAGACCGGCGAGAAGGCTCATCGCCGCGAAATCCGCATCGGACGTCAGAATCCAAGGTACTATGAGATTCTCGATGGCCTTGCACCCGGCGAAAAGGTTATAACATCGTCATACGACAATTTCGGTGACAATGAAGTGCTTATTTTAAAAGGTGAAAACAGAAAATAAGGTTTTGTCATCCCGAACCATGTGTGAGGGATCTCAAAGACCGTGAAAAAAAGAGATATCTCACGTGCGTTCGATATGACAATAACCGCGCACTTGTCCCGAACCTATCAACGAGGGATCTCAAAAAATATTGAGATGTCTCACATGCGTTATTGACTTTAGCCCCTACGGGCGTCGACCGCTGGTTCGCTAAAGCTCATCGAAAGCCACGATTAAGCGAGTAAAACATAAAGTTTACTTTAATGTTTTTCAGCGAGCGAAGTGGTTTCGTAAAACAGAACCTCTTTTGATTATTTCATTAAGGTATGGTCGATATGACAAAACGGGAATTACAGAACAATAACATTTATTACTTAATCATATAAATTACTATGTATCTCAAGAACTTTATAATGCTTTTGAAAAGGTACACGACCTCTTCATTGCTTAACATTCTGGGTATGGCGGTTGCCTTTGCTGCGGTGTATCTTATAATGGTACAGGTGAGCTTCGACCTCTCATACAACAAGGCCATTCCCAATGCAAAGAACATATACCGACTCGAATATCCTAACTGGAGCGAGGAGGGGTATTGGAGCACCACATGGGCACGCCAGTTGCCCGACGACCTTTGCAATGGTGTACCCGAGATAGAGAAGAGTGCTACAATATGGCCGACAGGACACTACAACATCAATTCCGATTACTCAAGAAAGAGTGACAAGGGAATAGAGTATATATATTTCGATTTGTGCGAGGCGGAGCGTGAAGGACTGGATATCTTCGGCCTTGAGATAATCGAGGGCTCGCTCGACAAATTCCTTGACCATTCCACATTGGTATTGAAAGAGTCTGCGGCAAAGAAATTCAACCTTTCGGCAGGGGATGTAATATGCTATGGACACGAGGCAAGCGATGAGAATACCGCAACGGTCATTGCAATATGCAAGGACCCTGTGTCACCCAGCATCCTTGATGAGTGCGATGGTTGGGGAGGCATGTTCCCGCAGGAGGAGGACAATGCGAACAACTGGAACAACCCCTATTACTTGGTGTTGAGCGATGGGGCATCGCCCGATGCTGTCTGCGAGAAGATAAGAAGCGCTCTCTTGGAATCGCTAAGGTCCCAGAATGTAAGCGAAGAAGATATTGCAGAGCTTTTGAAACGTGTCAATCCGCGTCTTAACCCGCTCACCGAGCTCTACTTCTCGACGGATGTAGTCGCTGCTGCGCATGCAACCGGCAACAAGGCCACTACATATACGCTCCTTGCCATTGCCGTGCTCATTATGGCCATTGCACTCATAAATTTTGTAAATTTCTTCTTTGCACTCATTCCTGTGCGCATAAAGACAATAAACACATGCAAAGTATTCGGAGCATCATCCTTCACCTTGCGCCTGAATTTTGTATTTGAGACTGTGGGGCTTGTGCTTGTGGCTCTCTGCGGCGCGGCGGCTATTGTGGGCATGTTCATGGAGACACCGCTCACCGAGCATATATCAACCTCAATAGCTTTTGCCGACAATTTAGGTGTAGCCGTGGCAGTCGCTGCTGTCGCTCTCGTTACGGGAATCATCGTGAGCATATACCCTGCATGGTACATTACCCGTTTCTCGCCGGCAATGGTAATGGGCGGCTTCCAGGCCACGGCGCCGGGCAGGCGATTGCGCTACACGCTTGTGGCCGTGCAGTATACCATTTCGATAACACTTGTCATCTGTTCACTTTCAATATACAGACAATATGATTATATGCTCAAGCATGATATGGGCTTCAACAAGAACAATCTGCTTGTGGTGAACCATCTGCCGGGTGAAACGGTATTCGAGTCGTATGACCCTGAGAATGGATTGTCACAGAGCAGGCGCGATGCCTTTGCCGGGAGCCTGATGAAGAACCCCGAGATAGCGGATGTCGCTTTTGCCGACGGTTCATTCATTACTCCATCGAGGATGCAGTGGGGGCGCGGCTTCAACGGCCAGAGCATATATTTCCAGGTATATCCTGTCTCATGGGATTTCCTGCGGTTTATGGGAATTGATATAGTCGATGGCCGCGATTTCCTCAGCAGTGATGAACGTACTGTTAACGGAGCATTCATATTCAATGAGGACGCTGCACGCAAGCTTGGCCTGAAGGTGGGCGATGTAATTCCGGGTCACCGCTCTGATACCGAGGTGGTAGGTATATGCAAGGATTTCAATTTCCGTCCCATGCAGTACAACATCGAGCCTTTCGCGTTCTACATCTTCGGCAAGTATCCTTGGCGCGTGATGAATACAATGTATGTGCGTACAACACCGGGGGCCGACGTTGCAGCAGTGCGCGAGTTCATCGCCCGGACAATTGCTGAGTATGCACCCGATATACCTGCCGACAGTTACGATATCTCATTCTTTGATTCCGAGCTTGAGAGCAAGTACAAGAAGGAGAGTAAGCTGGCTTCACTCATTATCCTGTTCACAGTACTTTCGATATTGATTTCGGTAATAGGAGTCTTCGGCCTTGTGCACTTTGAGACACAGTACCGCCGTCGCGAGATTGGAATACGCCGCGTGCATGGCGCATCGGTGAGCAGCATACTGGCAATGTTCAACAGCAAATATCTGAAAGTGCTTGCCATCTGTTCCGTGGTGGCTGTGGTGTTCGGCTTTGCTATAATCAAGTACTGGACAGAGCAGTTTGTCTACCAGGCGCCTTTTGCCTTGTGGGTATATCTGATAGCCATAGCCTTGGTTGCCATTATAACGGTGCTTACCGTAACAGCCTGTTCATACAAGGCCGCTAATGACAACCCTGTTGAAGCAATAAACAAATAAAAAGACTATTATGTATTTAAGGAACTTCATAATCTTGCTGAAAAGGTATATCACTTCTTCTGCATTGAATATACTTGGTATGGCGGTGGCCTTTGCTGCGGTATATCTTATCGCAGTGCAGGTAAAGTTCGACATGTCATATAACCGTGTAATCAAGGACTCGGAGCGTATATATCGTTTGGAGCATCCTTCGTGGATAGGTGACGGCAGTTGGGATTTCAGCTGGAACCGTCAGACACCGGATGAAATGTGTGCCGTTTGTCCTGAGGTTGAGGCGGGTGGCTCAATTTATGAGTTACAGGATGCAATGTACTACTCTGGAGATGTATCTGTAAAGCGTAATGGTTCAATTGAGAATTTTGTCATCAAATTCGGAGCTGCAGAACCTGAGGTGCTGGAGGTTTTCCCTTTTGAATTTATTGCCGGCGGCGCTTCGTCATTCCACACCGAATATGACATTATCATAACAGAGAGTATTGCCAATGGATGTAGTATCTCAGTGGGAGATAAGTTGCATTATGGCCGGAATGCCGACAGTGAATTGCTGTTTACGGTTGTAGGTATATACAAGGACTTTCAACGCCCATCTACAATTGCCATGTCTGATGGTTTTTGCTATATGGCAAAAGCAAAACCCGAAGAAGAGGGCAATTGGGGTACTCCATACTATGTACTGTTGAGAGAGGGTGCTTCGCGCGAGGATGCCGAGGCGAAAATGTATCAGTATGTTATTGACGATTGTCAAAAGAGAGGACTGAGTGAGCAGGAGGCAGAGGTTCATATCTCGCGTATCAAACCGCGCTTAATGCCTATCAACGATCTTTTCTTTGCAGAGGATACCCATAATATTGGAATATCAGGCAGTCGTACGACAACATACACACTCATTGCGATTGCTGTATTGATTCTGGTTATCTCGTTTATCAACTTTGTAAACTTCTTCTTTGCTCTGATTCCGAGTAGAATCCGTGCCGTAAACAATTACAAGATTTTTGGTGCGCCAACAGCAAAACTGCGTCTTAATTTCCTGTTTGAGACAATTGGGCTGATTCTTGTATCACTCATTGTTGCAGCAGGCATTGTGGCACTGTTTTCCGATACACCGCTTAAAGAGTATATCTCGACTTCGGTTGCCATCAACGAGAATTGGTCGTTGGCAGGTGCTATTGCTTTGGGCGTAATTCTCTTCGGTGTAGTGGTTTCGTTATACCCTGCGTGGTATATTACCGGATTCTCGCCAGCATTTGTTGTCAAAGGTGATTTCTCGGCGTCGAAGTCCGGTCGCATCTTGCGCTATACGCTTGTAGGAGTGCAATATTTCATCTCCATTACATTGATTATCTGCTCGCTCTTTATCTACCGTCAGCATCAATATATGCTTACGCGTGATATGGGTTTTGACAAAGAAAACATCTTGACTGTGGAAATACCATACGAAGCGACTTATGGCTGGACAAAAGAGGATGGTATCACAATGGACTATACAAAGCGCAATGCTTTGGAGGATAAACTCAGACAGAATCCTCAAATTATAGATGTTGCTTGGGGACAGGGAGAGTTTATTTCTGGCGGTAGTAGGGAGTGGTCGCGCAAGACCGAAGATGGACAACATGTCACCTTCAGAGTATATCCGGTATCGTGGAACTTCTTGCAGGTAATGGGGATTGACATTGTCGAAGGCCGTGACTTTATCCCTTCTGATAATGAGGTGATGACAGGTGCAATGATATTCAACGAGAAGGCTGCTAAAGACATGAATCTTTCTCCTGATAGTAAAATACAAGGTCATATCAGCAACATGCAAACACAAGTAGTCGGTATTTGTGAGGATTTTGATTTCCAATCAGCCCAAAACACTATCAAACCGTATGTCTTTGTTGTCTTTGGCCAGTATGGCTGGGACTTGCCTCGCAGGGCTTATATACGTACTGTTGCGGGTGCAGATATTGCGCAAGTAAGGGAGTACATACACCAAACGATTGTTGGTTTTTCTCCCGATGTTGTGCCGGAGAATATCAATGTAAGATTCTTTGATGATGAGATTGAATTTATTTACCAGAAGGAAGATAAGCTCTCGACACTTGTTACGCTATTCTCATTCCTGTCGATTATTATTTCAGTTATCGGAGTATTCGGTCTGGCACTGTTCGAAACACAGTATCGCCGCCGCGAGATAGGCATTCGCCGAGTTCATGGAGCATCAGTAAGTGAGATACTTGCATTCTTTAACTGTAAGTACCTTTATATTGTGGCCATCTGTTCGGCAGTGGCAATACCAGTGAGCTACTGCATCATCGACAACTGGATGCAGCAGTATGTCTATCGCACGCCGATGTCGTGGTGGGTATATGCTTTGGCTGTGGGAGTAATCCTGTTGATTACCATCGTTACCGTTTCTCTCCGCTCATGGAGTGCGGCGAATGAGAATCCTGTCGATGCTATTTCGCGGTAAATAAAAGAACGAGATTCTTTCCTTCGGTCGGAATTGCATATATATTGCATTTTGTCATATTGAGCGAAGCGAAATATCTCAAAAGATAAGACAATTAACATTAATAACTAAAAAAATACGATTATGCTTAAAGTAGAAAATTTGAAGAAGAGTTTCTTTACAGAAGAGATTGAGACTATTGCCCTTAACGGTGTTTCTTTTGAGGTTAAGGAGGGTGAGTTCGTGGCTGTTATGGGCCCCTCGGGTTGCGGTAAATCAACATTGCTCAACATACTGGGCCTGCTTGACAACCCCACAGGCGGAAAATACACCTTGCTTGGCAAGGAGGTGGGTGATCTCCGCGAGAAAGAGCGTACACAGTTCCGTAAAGGCAATCTCGGCTTTGTGTTCCAGTCGTTCAACCTCATCGATGAGATGACTGTATTCGAGAATGTCGAGCTTCCGCTTGTATATATGGGAGTGAAGGCATCGGAGCGCAAGCAACGTGTCAACGAGATTCTTGAGCGCATGAACATCTCGCACCGTGCAGGGCACTTCCCGCAGCAGCTCTCCGGCGGTCAGCAGCAGCGTGTGGCAATTGCGCGTGCCGTAATATCCAACCCCAAGCTTGTCCTTGCCGATGAGCCTACCGGTAACCTTGACTCAAAGAACGGTCAGGAGGTAATGCTCCTTCTCCAGGAACTTAACCGCGAAGGTACTACCATCATCATGGTTACCCACTCGCAGCACGACGCGCAGTATGCATCGCGTACTATCTGCCTGTTCGATGGACAGATAGTTACTGATGTGGCAAACAAACTGTAGGAAAACCATTGTACCGGCAGAACAAAGAGCAAAGATGAAAGATGAAAGTAACGAGCGCTATGTCGGGATGAACTGTGCGAATATGTCATCCTGAACGCAGAGAAGGATCTCTGGAATAGCGATATATGAGATTCTTGACATTAGCCCCTTCGGGCGTCGACCGTTGGTTCGCTTTGCTCAGGCGTGTTGTAGAGGGCTTTGCCCGAGAAATTCTCAAAACAGAATTTAATGAGATGAGATTTCTCCTCCTGTCGGTCGTCGAAATGACAGGCTTAGATATTTAAGATGCTTCGCTGCGCTCCAGCATGACAGTGTTATGATTATCCTTATGGCTTTGTCATCTCGAGTGAGCGTAGCGACGAGAGATCTCTCTTCCTCTCTGTTGTCGGGAATGACAAGAATGCGAGACATCTCAAACAATTGAACTGAATTTAAAGAACTTATATGCAAACACTGAATTATTCATTCCGTTACCTGTTGAAAAGCCGTGGCAACACTTTGGCAAGGATCCTGTCCTTGTCATTGGGTGTGGCTGTAGCGCTTCTTGTATTCTCATACGTGGGGCTTAACCTCTCTTTCAATAACTTCTTCCCCGACAAAGAGAGGGTGTTCCAGGTGTGGGTGAAATCTCCTCAGTTCGGGATGTCCGAAAAACAGGTAAGGCCGTTTGCTCCCAATATTGTCACTGATATACCCCAAGTCGAGGCTGCTGTACACTTCATTGAGGTGCAAAAGATATTTGGCACTACAGATAATCTTATGGAGGCTACAGCATTACAGACCAATAGCACTCTTTTCGATGTTCTTGACTTTGGGGTTATCAGTGGCGACCCCCACAGGATACTCAGTGCCGAAGGTGCTGCGGGTGACGAGGTAATGATTTCGGAGCGTCTTGCAAAAAAGCACTTCGGCGATGAGGACCCGCTTGGCAAGAAACTGGGAAGTGAAGTTGTTGCCGGTGTCTTTGAAACGCCACGTGTAAACCAGTCGATAGGCGACTTTGATATACTTGAACACTTGCCGTATGATGAGGATAATGAGATATGGACCGGCCAAGACAGCTATACGACATTTATAAAGCTATGTGAGAACGCCGATATTGCCGAGGTTGAGGCTGCAATGCCTGAATTTATAAGAAAGCACGGCATTGAGGAGCATTGCAAGGAGTGGCAGAAGACATTCCATTTTGTGCCGCTTACCTCTACAATGTTCGTTGCCAATGATGTGAAGCAGATGCAGATGATATATTCGGCAATTGCTTTGGTAGCTCTCATTGTAGCGTGTCTCAACTATGTGCTGCTGACAATATCCTCGCTTGCCGAGCGCAGCCGCACGATTGCGACAATGAAGTGCAACGGTGCTTCGCGCGGGACGGTGTTCTGCATGCTGCTTGCCGAGACATTGCTCATTCTGCTTGTCTCTGTGGCCATTGCTGCTCTCCTTATCGCGACACTGCACGGTGAGATATTCGACCTCTTCGGCTACAAGGTGAGTGACCTGTTTGCACTGGAGCGTATATGGATTCCTCTGCTTGTATGCGTTGTGGCTTTTGCTGTTGCCGGCATTGTACCTGCTGTGATATTCTCGGCTGTGAGCATAGACTATGCTTTCCGCCGTGGCGGGGACAACAGGGCGTGGTGGAAAAAGTCATTGCTCTTCCTGCAAGTGACTATGGCTGTTGCTGTGGTGATATTCCTCATGGTGAGCAACAGGCAGGTGTCTTACATCATGAATTCCGATTACGGCTACAAGTTCGACAGGCTCATGGCGCTTGAACTCTCTACCGAGATTAAGGATGCCGGAGTCATTGCCGACAAACTGCGCAGTCTGCCTTTTGTGGAGAATGCCGGAATGTCGTCTTCATCGCCCTTGTCGGGATATTCGGGAATGCCATGCGTAGACGAAGAGGGTAACCTGCTCTTCTCGTGCCGTTGGGATATAGTCGATGAGAATTATATACCGTCTATGCAGATGAGGATTGTGCAGGGGCGTAACTTCCTGCCTACCGACGGTGCCGACAAGGTCATTGTAAACGAGACGTATGTTGAAATGCGCGGCTGGAAAGACTCTCCCTTAGGCAAAATCATATACGACAGTTCTATGGTGCCTTTTGAGATAGTGGGTGTCGTTGCCGACTACCGCATGATGAGCAGGGGTGTGGCACTGCCTATTTTGCTGCATACGGTACCTTACCTGAGCGACCTGGATCCTGAATACAGGGTAGTGGTACTATACAATATTCTGATGAAGGATATTGACAAAGAGAATGTGAAGGTGCTGGATGAGGCCATAGCATCGGTATATGACGGCTACTACAAGTACAAGATTATCCCTTACAGCGAGTGGATAGATATAACGTTTGCTCCTGTAAAGCGCATGCGTAACGGTATGGTTGTGGTGGCTTCCATTGTGCTGCTCATTGCATTCATCGGCCTGAGCGGTTACCTGCAGGGCGAGATGGCGCGCCGCCGCAAGGAGATTGCCGTGCGCAAGGTGTGCGGTGCATCGACAAGCGAGGTGCTGGTGGTTCTTGGAGCAAGGCTACTGTGGATTGTGCTCCCGGCGGTTGTATGTGGTGTTGCCATTGCCGTGTGGCTGAATGAGGAGTGGCTCTCTACTCTTGCGCAGATGCGTTGCAGTGTGCCAGTGTGGATATATATTGCCGGAGTACTGGCTGTGATGGCATTTGTATATGCGGTGCAGCTGTTGCTATCGTGGCGTGCCGCAAACGAGAATCCTGTGGAGATGATAAAAAGGAATAATTGAGAAGCAAGAGATGTCTCGTCGCTGTGCTCGCTCGACATGACAATAATGCTTAATGTGGAGTGTTTAACGTGTAATGTTTAATGAGTAATGGACACCGATTATCATCCTTAACATAGTGATGAATCTAACAACAACAAAACTATTATGAAAATAGCAATCAAGAATTTTATAACAACCCTCAAGCGCTTTAAGGTGGCTTCGCTGCTGAACATCGCAGGGTTGTCACTTGCCTTTGCTGCCTTCTACATTATTATGGCACAGGTGTACAGTGCTTTCACCTACAACGGTTCCATTAAGGACAATGAGCGGATATATATGATATCGCCTTACAGCGAAATGTTGGGACGCTATAATGAAAATGCGCCCAATCCTGTTTCATACGAAACTGCAGAGGCGTTGCCTGTTGTGGAGAGCATTGCCTCAATGGCGTGGTATGAGAGCCCCACCCATGTGTGGATAAATGGCAACGGGAATGGTTATGAGAAGTTCAAATGCGGTGTCACCAAATGCAACAGCACACTGCTTGATGTATTCTCGTTCGATATTGTTGCAGGAAATGCCGAAGACTTCAAGCAGATGAATGCTGCTGTAGTTTCGGAAAGCGTGGCTGGGACTATGGGTATAACCGTTGGAGATGTCATCAAGCTCGAAGAGGGGGAGCTTGCACCGGGTACACCGCTCACGGTTGTTGCAATATTCAAGGATTTTGATGAGAATACTATCCTTGGCGGGAGGCATATATTCCGCAACGACAACAGGAAAGACGGTATGCTGAACAACAACTGGAACTATTCGGTATTCGTGAAGTTCCGGGAAGGGGCCGGCACTGATGAATATATTGCCTTGTGGCAAAAGAGGTACTATGAATTCAACGAAGACATGTACGAGCAGTATATTGCTGCAACAGGAGCCAAAATCAGTAAGGAGGCGAAAGAGAAACTGTGTAAACTGGAAATAAAACTTGTGCCTATGGATGAGTTTTATTTCAATACGCAGTTTGAAAATTACTTGAACGGTTCCGTCGGCACAACGATTACACAGCTTGCAATTGCTCTGGTAATTGTAATTGTGGCTTTCATAAATTTCGTAAACTTCTTCATAGCGCTTGTGCCTGTACGCATGCGGACAGTGAATATATGCAAGGTTTTTGGTGCAAGCAGCAAAACATTGCGATGGAACTTTATTTTTGAGGCCGTAGGGTTGGTACTTATAGCTCTTGTCATTGCCTTTTACATGATATATGCCGTACAGGGTACCGGTATAAACGAGTATGCAAGCTTCTCGTTGGCAATGGGCGATAATGCAGAAAGCGTAGTGCTTGTGTGTACAGTTGCCATTATAATGGCTGTAGCGGCAGCCGTTTATCCTGCATTCTACATTACAGGTTTCAATGCCTCGCTTGCTGTCAGAAAAGGATTTGCAAACTCAAAGGCCGGCCGTGCCTTGCGTTCGGGGCTTGTGGCATTACAGTTTACGGTATCTATGGTACTTATGGTTCTTGCACTTGTATTCTCCATGCAATACAGTTATATGGTACGTTACGATATTGGTATGGATAGGGAGAATATGCTTATGATAAAATCGGAAGACCTTGCACCGAAACATGAACTATTCCTTGAGAAACTTGCTGCAAACCCTAATATAGAGGCTGTGACATCGACAAATTGGGGACTTTTCGGTTCCGGCGTCTACAATTCGAGGCTGATAGATGGTGTTACTGTGAAAATGCAGATACATTATGTGCGGCACAATGCTCCGCAGGTATTCGGTATTCCTGTAATAATGGGGCATGGTTTTGTTAAGGGCTCTCCCGGATACTTGATAACAGATTACACATCACAGGCAACAGGGCTTGGCATTGGTGACAAATGGGATAATGAAGAGATAATAGGTATAATACCTCACATAAACTTTGTGGGGGCAAACAAAGCCAAAATGAATACGATGCTTTACAGTCAAGCCTCGTCGGATTACCGTATGTATTTCTATGTACGCCTTGGCAAGAATGTGGATGTTGAGGCTGTTTGCAATGACATAAGGCAGGCTGCCAGGGATATTGAGCCCAACAGCAGTGAACCTGAGATTGAATTTGTGAACGACGCCATTGCAAAGGTCTATGGTGATACCAAGAAGCAGACTGTAATGATTTCTCTCTTTGCGCTCATTGCTGTTGTAATATCGTTGATGGGTGTGTTCGGCATTGTGCTCTTCGAGACACAGCACCGCCGCAGCGAGATTGCCGTACGCAAGGTCTATGGTGCGTCGTCGGGCAGTGTGGTGGCAATGTTCAATCGCCGTTATCTGCTCATCGTGGCTGTGTGCTTTGCCGTGGCTGCGCCCGTGGCGTGGGTTATTGCAAGCAACTGGCTTGAGCAGTTCGTGAACCGCATAGAACTCTCATTGTGGCTGCCGCTTGCGGTGCTTGCTGTTGTGGCATTGTTGACAGCATTGCTGGTTACCTTGCGTTCGTGGAAGGTTGCAACGGAGAATCCGGCCGATGTGGTAAAGTCAAATTAAGAGAATTCTATATTTGCACTGTTATTGACTCGTTTTGCTTTTCGCAACCCAAACGGCATAAGTTAAATTCCTCCTCTG
>CALCYA010000140.1 GCA_937906165.1 uncultured Bacteroidales bacterium
TGCTTCCCGAAAGCGAGTGCAAAGGTAGAGCTTTTTTCTGAACTGACAAACTTTTCCAAAGAAAAATTCAAGAAAAAGTGAAAATAATTTTAAAAACAGCTTATCTATAGTACATTTATCTAAATTTTTGAGCATTTTGCATAAATTACGGCTCAAAAATTCCAAGAAAGCCCAAAAGGCAGGAAGGGGCTAAAAGGGCCAAAGGGAATTAAAAAGGAGGAGCTGAAGAGCAAAAAGTTTTGCACTACAATTCTTTTGTTGTACTTTTACATTTGGTTTATATAATAAGGTATGATTGACAGGGAGACCATAGAACGTATAATGGACACCGCAAAGGTTGAAGAGGTTGTCGGGGATTTTGTATCGCTACGCAAGCGCGGCGTCAATATGATTGGACTCTGTCCGTTCCACAATGAGAAGACCCCCTCCTTTACGGTATCGCCATCAAAGAACCTTTGGAAGTGCTTCGGATGCGGAAAAGGCGGCAAGCCTGTTCACTTTATAATGGAGCACGAGCAGCTGAGTTACTATGAGGCGCTGCGATGGCTGGCGAAACGCTACCACATAGAGTTCAAGGAACGTGAGCTCACCGACGAAGAGAAGCGCGAAGAGAGCATTCGCGAGAGCATGTTCGTCATAAACCAGTATGCACTGCAATATTTCACCGAAACTCTGCACAACAGCGAGGAGGGAAAGGCTATAGGCCTTAACTATTTCCGTCATCGCGGCCTGCGCGACGAGACAATAAGGAAGTTCTGTCTGGGATACTCCCTTGAACGCCGCGACTCATTCGCGAAGACAGCCATCGCCGCAGGATACAACCCCGATATTATCGCAAAGACCGGAGTATGCTACAGCACCGAAGACGGACGCCTGCAGGACCGTTTCTGGGGACGCGTGATATTCCCGGTGCACACTATTTCGGGTAAGGTTGTGGCTTTCGGTGGCCGTGTATTGCAGACCAACGCCAAGGCTGCAAAGTACGTGAACTCACCCGAAAGCGAGATATATCACAAGAGCGACCACCTCTATGGCCTCTACTTTGCCAAGCAGGCAATAATGCAGAAAGACCGCTGTATACTTGTCGAAGGTTACCTTGACGTGATATCGATGTATCAGGCAGGCATACAGAACGTGGTTGCATCATCAGGCACCTCACTCACCACAGGACAGATAAGGCTCATACACCGTTTCACAAGCAACGTCACCCTGCTATACGATGGCGACAAGGCCGGAATAAAGGCGTCAATCCGAGGCATTGACATGCTGCTTGAGGAGGGAATGAATATAAACGTGGTGCTGCTGCCCGAAGGCGAAGATCCCGACAGCTATGCACAGAGCCACTCTACCGAGGAGGTCGAGGAGTTTATCGAGCGCAACAAGGTAGACTTCATAAAGTTCAAGACCAACCTGTTGCTTGATGAGGTGGGCGAGGACCCGATAAAGAGAGCCGGACTGATTGGCGATGTGGTAAAGAGCATTGCCGTGGTGCCCAACGACATACTGCGCAGTGAATACATAAAGAAGTGCAGCGACATGCTCAACGTGGGCGAGCAGCTGCTTGTCAAAGAGACCGCGAAGATCAGAAAGGCACGCGCCGAGGAGGCACAGAAGCGCACCGAAAGCAGCACCAGGAACAGCGAGGAGAGCGCCACCGGCACTGACAGCCCCGAACCGGTTGACGAGTTCCAGCAGAACATCATCAACAGCTACAGCAATAACCCGCTCCACCACAAGGAGAAGGCCATTATCCAGTTCATGCTAAAGAACGGAAGCAAACTGCTGCAGGTACCCGAAAGCAAGCTCGACAACACCCCTGCATTTACAGAGACAGTAATTTCGCACCTCTATTACTCATTTGAGGCAGACGGCATCGAGTTCAGCCATCCGCTGTACAAAAAGATATTCCAGGAAGCAGCAGAGCACGCCGCCGACCTGGAGTTCAACCCCGAGAATCACTTCATCGCACACCCAGACCCCGAAGTCTCGGCACTCACAGCAGAACTTTGCGGCGAGCGCTACCTGTTGAGCAAGTTCTTCAGCGAACAGAACAGCGACGAGCGCAATGAACTTGCAGTGCTGTTCGAGCAGACCACACGTCTTGCCATCGCATACAAGCAGAGCATTGTCGACGAGATGCTCAAAAGCACAATGGCAAGACTCAAGGACCCTGCCGTTGCGGCAGACCCCACAGCGCTTCAGGAAGCCATGGAGGATTTCAAATTCCTCAAGGAGACACAGCAGGCACTCAACAACGTGCTGCGCGGATACGGTTTCGGCAATGTTGCACTGAACGTGTAACGTTCAGTGCAACATCGACAAGGTTTACAGCAAAAGGTCGCACGCTGCGTGGATGCAATTCACGCCGTGCGGGTTGCAAAAAACAAACCTTGTCAATGTAATTTTTATAAGGCAGTGACAGGTCGCACGCGCATATTAATAAGGTATAGAAAGGAAAACAGGTTGCACCGTTCGGTGCAACCTGCCTTATTTTTGCGGGGCAAATGTCATTTCAACGATTGCAGTGAGGATAAATCTCTTCCTGCATTACATTTAGAGATCCCTCGTCGCTCCGCTCTGTCGGGATGACAAGGCTATGATACTTACCTGTTCCTGAGCAGGTTCATGAATTCCTCGCGGGTCTTCGCCTGGTTGAAGGCACCGCAGAAGTCGGATGTCGTAGTGACAGAGTTCTGCTTTTTCACGCCACGCATCTGCATACAGAGGTGCTGGGCTTCCACCACCACCATCACGCCAAGCGGATTGAGGGTCTTCTGGATACACTCCTTTATCTGCAAGGTCAGCCTCTCCTGCACCTGCAGGCGACGCGAGAACACCTCAACCACACGCGCAATCTTGCTCAGACCGGTTATATATCCGTTGGGTATATATGCCACGTGCACCTTACCGAAGAAGGGCAATATATGATGTTCGCAGAGCGAATAGAAGTCAATGTCCTTGACAATGACCATCTGGCTGTAATCCTCCTTGAACATAGCTCCTCGCAATATTGCCTCCGGGTCTTCATTATAGCCCGATGTAGTGTCCAGTATTGCACGTGCCACACGGTCGGGAGTCTTCACAAGACCTTCACGCCCTACGTCCTCACCGATGAGCTGCAGCATCTTGCCGCAACACTCCCTGAGGCCTTCCATTCTCTTTTCTCTCTCCTCTGTATCCATTAGAACTATTATTTTAATAAGGCAGGTTAATCAGGCATTTCTTTACAGAAATCTCCTTGAATTTCTTTGTGCCCTTCAGCTTGTACATGACAGCCTCGGCCTCCTCACGTGTTCGGTAGTCACCATAGAGACATGTTCTGATAGGTGACTCAAAGAGCACATACACCTCGGCTCCGGGGAAATTGTCACGCATGAACTGGGCCATACGGTTGGCCTCGTCTCTTGCCTGACGCGAGTTGTTTCCCGAATAGACCATAACACGGTATCCCTCGACCTGCGGCTGTTTTCCGTCGACAGTCACCATAGAGCCCATAAGCTCCGTAAGTTTTGCCGGCTGGTTTATCTTGACCTTGGGGCCGAAGAGACCTGATGACTCTATCTCTTTTACAATATTGCTCTGCGCCACAGCAATGTGGGCGCAGAACAATATCGAGATTATAAGGAATATCCTCTTCATAGATTACTTGAACGCGTCGATGATACCCTTGAAGTCAGCAACTTTGAGAGCTGCACCACCGATGAGACCACCGTCAACGTTAGGATTAGCGAAGAGCTCCTTTGCATTGCTTGGCTTGCAGCTACCGCCGTAGAGGATAGATGTGTTCTCAGCTACCTCGTTGCCATACTTCTCGGCAATAGTTGAGCGGATGTAAGCGTGGATCTCCTCAGCCTGCTCAGGAGTAGCTGTAAGACCTGTACCGATAGCCCATACAGGCTCGTAAGCGAGGATAATCTTTGAGAAGTCCTCGGCAGAGAGTTCATAGAGTGAGCCAGCGAGCTGCTCGTAAACAACCTGGTTCTGGATACCCTGGTTACGCTCCTCGAGTACCTCACCGATACAGAAGATAGGAGTCAAGCCGTTGGCAAGAGCAAGCTGTACCTTCTCCTTGAGAATCTCAGGAGTCTCACCATAGTATGCGCGACGCTCAGAGTGTCCCAGGATTACATACTTTGCACCTGTTGAAGCAACCATAGCTGCAGAAACCTCACCTGTGTAAGCACCTGACACCTTATCGGCACAGTTCTCGGCACCTACTCCGATGACAGCCTCATCAACGATAGGAGTCACTGATGCAAGGTGGATGAATGGTGTACAGATTACTACATCACAGTTTGGTTTGTCAGCTGCAAGAGCCTCGTTAAGTTCCTTTGCAAGTGCAATACCCTCCTGCAGGTTCATGTTCATCTTCCAGTTACCTGCTACAATGTTTTTTCTCATTTCAATAAAATTTAATGGTTATAAAATGTATTTTGTCAAATATTCTCTGTTTCCGTATCATTCCCCGGGCTGCTGTTTGCCATCACCCTCTTTGCCGTCATTGCGGCAGGCCAGCGCATCCACAACCACTATAAAAAGTAGCGGAAGCACCAGCAGCAAAATCCAGAAGCGCCATCCTTGCATATACCCTAATAGCGTATCGACGCCATCGGGCATTCCTGTAGCAGAGGCCGAATATACCTCCACTGCAGGCAGGTCGGCAACATTCCATTTCCCTGCGATTACGCCATCTTTAATGAGCACCAGTCCCGGGTTGGCGCGTATCATCTTACGGGCAACAGCCTCCTCGGTCCAAAGGACAGGATATTCCGCCCCCGTTCTTTTACGCCACAATTCTATGGCATCATCCTCCGACGCTGTCGCAGCAATTAGCGGCACATCGGTATCGAGACAGTAGTCATACAACTCGTTTATCTTGTCTACGCTGCTCACCGAAGCACGCCCGACATCCTCAATCACCACCACGCATACATAGCCGCTGTCGGCCAGCAGTTCCGGCACCACATCCAGGTCTGCCTCCCAGTCCAGTATGGCGAAATCGCTTATCACCGGCAGCACCGGCTCCTTCACAAGCACGGGGCGACTCTCGATATAAGTCCATGAACTGTCGGGCAACTCGCCATCGGCAACCTCAAGCTGCATACTGTCACGCCCGTACACTTCCACCACGCTGTACTCACCCGGCACGCCTTCGGTCAGCGCACGCAGGTCCCCACCTACCGTATATGGGCTGAAGTCTACCACAGGAAGATGCGACAGGCTTACTATCCCGGCAAATGCGATATAAAATATGGCAAAGATGGTCACCATCCAACGCGACTTGGAACTTATGTAGTATACCAGACGCCTGCGTCCAAGGAATACTACCAGCGAAAGCAACAGCAGCAGGACGTTCTTTGCGAATGTCTCGCCATTGCTCAGTGTTACGGCATCACCGAAGCACCCGCAATCGGCAACCATGTCACCACGGTATATCACGAATGTGAGCACTGTGAAGAAAAGCATCACCAATGGGGTGAACCAAGTCACGAATTTACGGTATATACCCATCAGCAGGCTTATACCCAACAAGAACTCGAGCGCAGCCTGCAACATGGCAGCAAGCATCAGGAACTCGTCGGAAAATGCACCCAGCGAGAAAACCTCCACATACTCCTGCAGCTTATACATGGAACCGACCGGGTCGACGGCCTTGACAAAGCCCGACACAATCAGCACCAATGCAAGTACCCAACGGCACACGTTGGTTGCAACAGTATATCCTCTTCTCTTACGCAACACCATTCTTTATCAGTCCAAAGACCGCGTAGTTTATCATATCCATGTAGTTGGCATCAACACCCTCCGACACCTTTGTCGCGCCCTCGAGTTCCTCGATCTGCTTTGTGCGCCATATCTTTGTCAGAATGAGGTCGGTGTATGATGTCGTACGCATTCCGCGCCACGCCTCGTTGTAGTCGTGGTTCTTCTTCTTCATCAGTTCAAGCGCCTCATTGGCCTTCTTGTCATAGAGCGCCATAGCCTCATCAGGGGTTATGTCGCAGTTGTCGGAGTAACCCAGCTCAAGCTGTACAAGAGCAATGATACCATAGTTCACTATTCCAATAAGCTCAGAGTTTATACCCTCACCCACAAGATTCTCGGCACCGGTCTCAAGAGTGCGTATGCGCTTTGCCTTTATGAATATCTGGTCGGTAAGCGACTGCGGACGCATTATGCGCCACGACGCCCCGTAGTCGTAAAGCTTCTTGCTGAAAAGGTCGCGGCACACAGCCAGCACCTTCTCGAATTGTTCATTTGTATTGTTTGCCATTGATTATACCGATTATTCTCCTTTATACTTCGGATACTTGCGGAACCAGCTCCCTATCTTCAGTCTTATGACACCGAAAAGCGCCTCGCTGAATATACCTCCGCTCATCTTTGATGTTCCCAGCACGCGGTTCACGAAAATCACCGGAACCTCCTTTATGCTGAACCCGCACTTATGCGCAGTGAATTTCATCTCTATCTGGAACGCATATCCCTTGAAACGTATCTTGTCGAGTTCCATTGTCTCGAGCACCCTGCGGCGGTAGCAGTTGAAACCCGCTGTTGTATCGTGAACCGGAATACGGGTTATCAGACGCACATATTTTGACGCGAAGTAAGACATCAGAACGCGCCCCATCGGCCAGTTCACCACATTGACGCCTGTCACGTAACGGCTGCCGATTGAGACATCGTAACCCCAGTCGGCACAGGCCGCATAGAGTTTGGGCACATCATCGGGGTTGTGCGAGAAGTCGGCATCCATCTCAAAGACATATTCATAATTATGCTCAAGAGCCCATTTGAAACCGGTTATATAAGCAGTTCCAAGACCCAGTTTGCCCTCGCGCTCGATAAGGAACACCCTATCGGGGTAAACCGCCATCATCCCTTTTACAAGGTCTGCGGTACCGTCGGGCGAGCCGTCGTCAACAACAAGAACATCGAACGGATGCTCAAGAGAAAGGAGCGTACGTATCATACGCTCAATGTTTTCCTTCTCGTTATAAGTAGGAATTATAATTATTGTATCGCTCATTTTGTTTTCTTTTGCTGCCCACGGGCAAAACTACAAGTCACAAAGGTAAAGGAAAAATAAAAAAAAGTCAAGTTATATTATTAAATAAAATATAAATAATTAATGCGCGACGCACATAGTGGCGGCTTTTGGCACATATTTTCGTTTTTTGTTGTTATCTTAGCCGAAAATTTTACAAACGATATTACAGTGGAGAACAAGAAACTATTTATTGAGACATACGGTTGCCAGATGAACGTTGCCGACAGCGAGGTCATCGGCTCCATTCTGAAGGTTGCAGGATACGGGGTCTGCGAGGAGATAAAGGAAGCCGACCTCATACTGCTGAACACCTGCTCGATACGCGACAATGCCGAGCAGAAGATATACGGCAGGCTCGACCAGCTCAACGCCATGCGCCGTGGCAAGAACACCCTCATAGGCGTGGTAGGCTGTATGGCCGAGCGCGTTAAGGAGCAGCTCATCAAGGAGTACAGGGTGAACATCGTTGCCGGCCCCGACACCTACCTGTCGTTGCCGGAGCTGATTGCCGAGGCCGAGATGGGACACCCGGCGATGAACATCGAGCTGTCGACCACCGAGACCTACCGCGATGTCATTCCCATGCGTATATGCAGCGGCAATGTATCGGGCTACATATCGATTATGCGCGGATGCAACAACTTCTGCCACTACTGCGTGGTGCCCTACACAAGAGGCCGCGAGAGAAGCCGCGATGTGCAGAGTATACTTAACGAGGTTGACGACCTCGTTTCAAAAGGGTTCAAGGAGATTATTCTGTTGGGCCAGAACGTGAACTCATACCGTTTTGAAAGCGAGGACGGCACCATAATCACATTCCCCGAGCTGTTGCGTATTGTGGCACGCCACGCACCGCAGACACGCATACGCTTCACCACCTCACATCCCAAGGACATGAGCGACGAGACACTGCACGTGATTGCCGAAGAGCCGAATGTGTGCAAGAGCATACACCTGCCCGTACAGAGCGGCAGCAGCACCATGCTCAAGGCGATGAACCGCAAATACACCCGCGAGTGGTATCTCGACCGCATCGAGGCCATCCGCCGCATCGTGCCCGACTGCGGTATCTCGACCGACATCATCGCCGGATTCTGCGGAGAGACCGAGGAAGACCACCAGGAGACGCTTTCACTCATGCGTTACTGCTCGTATGATGCCGCATTCATGTTCAAATACTCCGAGCGCCCCGGCACCTTCGCGAGCCGCCACATGAAGGACGACATTGAGGACAGCGAGAAGGTGCGCCGCCTGAACGAGATTATCGCCTTGCAGCAGGAGTGCTCGGCCAACAACAACAGGAACTGCATAGGCCACACATATGAGGTGCTGATTGAAGGCGTATCAAAGCGCTCAAGGGAGCAGTTCTTCGGACGCACCGAACAGAACCGCACAGCGGTATTCGACCGCAAGGGCTACAAGATAGGAGACTTTGTCAAGGTAAAGATCCACGGTTCAACAGCCGCGACACTGCTTGGCGAGATAGTTGACTGACATACAATAAAAAATGGTGGCAATTGCCACCATTTTTTATGTTTTCATCGGGAGTTTTTTACTGTTTCTTGCCCAAACGCTCATACATTCTGTCAGAATAATTTTTCTTGTTACCCTCGGGCATGACCAGCCAAAGGATAAGATAGAAAAGCACGGGGCTTCCTACAGCGATAATCGCCGCAACGAACCATACCAGGCGCAAAGTGCGCACATCCCAATCAAAATACTCGGCAATACCGGCACATACACCGCCGATCTTGCCATTAGCTGAACGGACAAGTTTTCCCATCTTCTACCGGTATTACTTCTTGTTCATCAAGAAAAGGACGAGCCATACCAGAAGATATGCAACGAGACCGATACCTGCGAAGATTGCAGCAACAACCCATGCGATACGAACGATCTTTGCATCAATGTTGAGGTACTCAGCAATGCCACCGCATACGCCCAAAAGCACCTTGTTGTTAGAAAGAGCCAATTTTGCCATGTCTTTAAAAATTTTAGTTCAACAAATATTGGGCGCAAAATTAATAAAATATCCGCTACCCAAATGTTAAAAAAGGTGATTTTTGCAAGTTTTCGTTGTAATTCTTCAAAAAAAGAGAACAATTTCGCTCCAAATGGTATATTTTTGTATCATCTTTTGGCGTGTTACGCCCTAAAGCGAACAACTGTTACAAAGCAACCTGTATAATGAATACAATAACCCACTCATCATGTCCACTGTGCAAAGGAAGCAGAATCGCAAAGCGCTTCACCTGCAAGGACCACTTTGCCACAAACGAGGAGTTCGAGGTGCACGAGTGCCGGGATTGCGGTTTTGTATTCACCCAGGGCATCCCCGACGAAAAGGAGATAGGACGCTATTACGAGTCGCAGACATACATCTCGCACAGCAACACCAAAAAGGGACTTTTGAATAAAGTATACCATTGCGTGCGTGCCATCATGCTGCGCAAGAAGGTAAACCTCATAGAGAGGCTGACACTGCTGAAGAACGGCAGCATCCTTGACTATGGCGCAGGAACAGGCTATTTCGCCAGAGCAATGGAAAAGACAGGATGGGACGTCACCGCAATAGAAAAAAGCCCCCAGGCAAGGGAACTTGCACAAAAGGAGTTCGGGTTCCGGATGTTCCCCGAAGAGCATCTGAAGCAGATTGAGGACAAGGAACTTGACGTGGTAACACTGTGGCACGTCATGGAGCATATACAGAACCTCGATGCTTTTTGGGATGAACTCTACCGTATATTGGACGACACAGGAATAGCAGTCATTGCAGTGCCCAACTGCAAGTCGTACGATGCAATGCACTACAAGGAAAACTGGGCCGCATACGACGTACCGCGCCACCTGTGGCACTTCACCCCGGGCACAATAATGCGTTGGGGCGAGAAGCACAACTTCATTCTCGAAAGGGAATACACGATGCCGTTCGACGGCTTTTACATATCAATGCTCAGCGAGCGCTACAAAGGTTCAGGCGTTCCGGGCGTGAGAGGATTCCGGACCGCCCTCAAGGGCTGGTTCGCACAATGGACGCGACGCGATGCGAGCAGCTCCATAATTTATGTTTTCAGGAAGAGAATATGAGCAGACCGGTATTCAAAGTACAGACAATAAGCGTATACATCAGCACCACGCTCGTATTGCTCCTTTTAGGCGCGATGGGCATACTTTTTGTAGCAGCACAGGAGGTCTCAAAGAGCGTGCAGGACAACCTTGGCGTGTCGGTGATAATGAACAGCGATGCCCCCGAGGCAAACATCCTCAAGCTCAGGGAGAGGCTTGGCAAGAGCCAATATACACAGGGCGTGAAGTACATATCAAAGGAGCAGGCGCTCGAGGAGCAGAAGATTGAGCTGAAAAGCGACCCTGTAGAGCAGTTGGGTTACAACCCCTACGAGGCCGAGATTGAGCTGACACTGAAGCCCGAGTATGCCAACCAGGACTCGCTTGCAGCGATAGAGAAAAGCCTCCTTCGCAACAAGGATGTCAAGGAGATAATATACCAGAAGGAACTGATGGATTCCGTGAACGAAGGCATACAGAAGATAGGACTTACCCTGCTGCTGTTCCTTGTGATGCTCACACTCATCTCCTGGTCGCTCATAAGCAACCTTGTAAGGTTGTCGATATACTCAAAGAGGTTCCTCATGCACACCATGAAACTGACGGGAGCCACCTGGGGCTTCATACGCCGTCCATTCATTGTAAGCAACATGTGGATAGGACTGCTCTCGGGAGTGATGGCCGACGCACTGTTGGCAGCAGGCCTTTACATACTCTCAAAGCAGGAGCCCATAGTTGCGGCATACCTGCCCACAGACGGTCTTGCCATAGTGGGAGCGGTAGTGATACTCTTTGGAATAACCATCTGTAGCCTCTGCGCATTCCTGTCGGTGAACAGGTTCCTGCGCATGCGCAACAACGATTTGTATTTTATATAAAAACAACGATAATGAACAAGTCAAAATTCGCATTCGGAAAAACCAACTACATACTGCTTGCCGTTGCGGCAGTAGCCATAGTCCTCGGTTTCGTGCTGATGGCAGGCCCCGGTTCAACCGAGACACACTTTGAGCCGGACATTTTCAGCTGGCGCCGTATCAAGTTAGCGCCGACAATATGTTTCCTCGGCTTCATATTCATGATTGTGGCCATAATGTACAAGCCAAAGGACAAAAAAGAGAATAACGATTAAACAACAAGTACCAGATGTCTGACATTTCAATTTTCGAGACGATAATCATTGCCATTGTAGAGGGACTGACAGAGTTCCTGCCCGTATCCTCTACAGGACACATGATCATTACACAGAACGTGCTGGGCGTTGAGAGTACCGAATTCGTAAAGGCCTTCACCTTTATCATCCAGTTCGGTGCCATACTGTCGGTTGTAGTGCTATACTGGAAGCGTTTCTTCCGCCTCAACCACACCCCGGCACCCGAGGATGCCACACCGCTCAGGAAGTTCCTGCACAAGTACGACTTCTACTGGAAACTTTTTGTCGCATTCATCCCTGCCGCCGTGCTCGGCCTGCTCTTCAGCGACGCCATTGACGCAATGCTGGAGAAGGTAGAGGTTGTTGCGGTGACACTTATCCTGGGAGGTGTATTCATGCTCTTCTGCGACAGGATATTCAACAAGGGAAGCGATAAGACCGAACTCACCGAGAAACGTGCATTCTGGATTGGTATGTTCCAGTGCATATCCATGATTCCCGGTGTGTCACGTTCAATGGCGACAATAGTGGGAGGTATGGCCCAGAAGCTCACACGCAAGGCGGCTGCCGAGTTCTCGTTCTTCCTTGCCGTGCCCACCATGTTCGCGGCGACACTCTTCAAGATGCTCAAGATCTTTATGGAGCCCGAGGGCATGGAGATTCTCACCAACAACATGGGCACCCTCATCATCGGAAACATCGTTGCATTCATCGTTGCGATGCTGGCAATCAAGTTCTTCATCAGCTTTGTCACCAAGTACGGCTTCAAGGCCTTCGGCTGGTACAGGATTGTAGTAGGAGGCGCCATACTTATAATGTTACTAACCGGACATAACCTTACAATAGCATAATGGACTTTGTTGCAGGAGAGATAATACCTATTAATAAACCATATACCTGGACGTCGTTCCAGATAGTAAGCAGGGTACGCTACCACCTCAGCCGCAGGTACGGTATCAAGAGATTCAAGGTGGGACACGCGGGCACACTCGACCCATTGGCGACAGGCGTTCTGCTGCTATGCACAGGAAAGGCAACCAAAAGGATCGAGGAGCTGCAGAGCCAGACAAAAGAGTACGAGGCAGAGCTCATGCTCGGTGCCACCACCCCATCCTTTGACATGGAGCATCCGGTGAACGCCACATACCCCTATGAGCACATCACAAGGGAGATGACCGAAGAGGTGCTCAAGCAGTTCGTGGGGAACATCGCACAGCGCCCGCCGCTCTTCTCGGCCTGCAAGGTCGACGGCAAGCGCGCATACGACCTCGCCCGTGGCGGCAGTGACATGGAACTCGAGCCCAAGCAGATACGCATAGACGCCATTGAGCTGCTGAGCTTTGAACTGCCGAAGATAAGGATACGCGTGACCTGCGGAAAAGGCACATACATACGCTCGCTCGCCCGCGACATCGGCGAAGCCCTGGGAAGCGGCGCCTACCTCACAGACCTTGCACGCACAAGAATAGGAGAGTATAGATTAGAAAAATGTATCAACATTGAGTCATTCCCCGAGTGGCTCGAAAAACAGTTACAACCATGATAGCAGACGAACATTTTCTCATTAACGGACAACATATGAAATTGTCACAGTTCAAGTACAAGTTACCCGATGACCGCATCGCGCTCTACCCTGCCGAGTACCGTGACGAGTCACGCCTTCTTGTCCTGCACAAGAAGACCGGCGAGATCGAGCACCGTATCTTTAAGGAGGTAATCGAATATTTCGACGAGAAGGACCTCTTTGTAATGAACGACAGCAAGGTGTTCCCCGCACGCCTCTATGGCAACAAGGAGAAGACCAACGCCCAGATCGAGGTATTCCTGCTACGCGAGCTCAACGAGGAGTTCCGCTTGTGGGACGTGCTCGTTGACCCCGCACGTAAGATACGTATAGGCAACAAGCTCTACTTCGGCGAGGACAACTCCATGGTTGCCGAAGTCATCGACAACACCACCTCACGCGGCCGCACCCTGCGTTTCCTCTACGACGGACCGCACGACGAGTTCAAGAGGGCACTCTACGCGCTTGGCGTGGCACCGCTGCCCGATGACTTCAAGCGTCTGCGCAAGGAGGAGCCCGAGGACCTGCAGAACTTCCAGACATACTTCGCGAAGAAAGAGGGTTCCGTCACAGCATCGTTCGCAGGCCTCCACTTCACACGCGAGCTCATGAAGCGTATGGAAATCAGAGGCATCGACACCGCATACGTCACCATGCACACAGGCCTTGGCTGCTTCCGCGAGATTGACGTCGAGGACCTCACAAAGCACAAGATGGACAGCGACCTCATAAGCGTCGACACCGAGGCAGTGCAACTGGTGAACAAGGCAAAGGCCGAAGGCCGCCGCATATGCGCCGTGGGAACATCAGTGCAGCGTGTGCTCGAGACAGCCACCCTCACAGGCGGCATGCTCAAGGAGTACGACGGATGGACAAACAAGTTCATCTTCCCCGAGTACGAGTTCCACGTGGCAAACTGCATGATTGCCAACTTCTATGCCCCCTACTCGACAATGCTCATGCTAACCACAGCATTCGGCGGCTACGACAACGTGATGAACGCATACCAGGTGGCACTCGACGAAGGTTACCGTTTCGGCCTCTACGGCGATGCAATGCTGATTATTGACTAATGGTAACAAAAGTATACCTCGGCCTGGGTACAAACCTGGGCAACAAAGAAGAAAACCTGACACGAGCGATAGAACACCTATCGCTCGTGCTTGGTCCTTGTGCGGCACAGTCGCCGTTCATCGAGACAGCCCCCTGGGGCTTTGAAAGCAGCAACAGTTTCCTAAACTGCGCCGTGGCATTCGACACCCACCTTGCACCTCTTGAGCTGCTCGACGCCACCGAGCGCATCGAGCGCGAGCTGGGCCGCACCTTAAAATCGGAGGGCGGCAACTACCACGACCGCATCATCGACATCGACATACTGCTCTACGGTGACGGAATTATCGAGAGCGACAGACTGACCATACCCCACCCCCTGATGCACGAACGCAGGTTCGTCCTTGAACCGTTGGCCGCCATTGCACCGGACACGGTGCATCCCACGCTCAATAAGAGCATAATGCAATTGCTTGAAAATGCAGATTCATAAAGAGACCCGAATAACTATGACAGTAGTTGTCTGCAAGCAATTCAGATAACATAAGCATACCCACCGATAAAGGGGTCACTCCCTTACCGTTAAAGGCAATTGCTGCGCAGTCTCAATTTCCGACAGGGCCTTTTTTGCATAATTAATAGCATTCTGCTTTGTTGCAAGCCTACGTAACGTTTTCAAAGGTTTCTGAACCTCCCTATCTATGTAATACTCATACTCAGAGCGCATCACCTGAGAAAGTATTTCTTTATGAAAATCATAACTTTTTTCCATTGCAACAATCAAATCCTGTAAAATTAACTTTTCGCTTTGTGACAACCCAATCTTTCGTACCAAACATCTGAAATAAGCCTCTATATGATATGGATTTGTTTTATTGTTATCATAATTCTCTCTGGCCATCTCTAATGCATCGTTATACTTTCGCTCCTGCAGATAAACAGTCACAAGTTCTCTTGAAGCTTTTGCATGGTTTGGATTTTCTTTAAGAATTCTTTTAAAACAGTTCTCAGCGTAGCTCCAATCACCTTCAAGACGTTTGTAGAAACCTATCAAAAATTTTCTTGTTAATCCAACAACATCATTGATTGCCAGATTAAATTTTTCATAATCTTGAATCCTAGCCAATGCAGCACAGTTCCAATACTGAATTTCTTTATACACGCTAATATTTATGCGACTTTTTTCTTGCAGAAAACCTTCACACAATTTAGTTACACTCTTATATTCAGCTTTACGATATAGTTCAATAATTGCTTTAATTGCAACAGAAGGAACAATCTGCTTGTAATCAGAGATCTTGCCACACTGCATATCAACTTGTGTTCTGAAAAGATACTCAGACAGATCATCTGTATCATATGGTGAAATACCATTAGACAAATATTCTGTTGAGATTCTTTCTATACTATCTTGAAACTCCTTACGTATTCTATATTCAGAGCGATCAATGCAATCAGCAATTCCTGAATCTATTTTAATATATTGATTTGAAGGTCCAAAATAGCTTATAATAGACAAATTATGTAATGCGCCAAGAATTTCTATTAACTTTTCTTGGTTATCAGTACCAACGATATTTAAAAGGAATTCACCAGTAACAGGTCCTAAGTTTGTTAGAAGTACAACAATATCCATGTACTTAATGTCATCACAACAATTCGAGTTACAAAAGTCGATAATGTTCTTCAATGATTTATCTCCAAAATCTATTATGGTTTGAATATTATGTTTCGCAAGAAACAGCCCGTCCTTCTTTATGGAATCCACCGCTAAAAATATTTGTAAAGGTGAGCCTTGCAACCTCTCAACAAAGAAATCAACATCTTTCTGATTCAATTGTATCTCTTGATTCTGCGCATACGCGTACATCAACCGCTCGCGATCCTTTTGCCCTAACGGAAATACATTTATACTTGCATAATGCATTTCATCGGCATTAATCCGGCTAGGCTTTCTGGTGCTAATTACAAAAAGACCCAGAAGATTATCCAACGAAGGGTTTTCTATTATTTCTGACAACCAGTCAACAAGTTCACCTTTAACAAAACAGATTCCAGCATCATCATTAATTACGACATGTAATCTCATTTCATATGCTTTGTTCAGCAATTCAACAGCGACTTCAACCTTCCTATCATCACTCCACTCACTCCATTGAAAATCTTTGAAGTTATATTTCAGAACATACTCATTTAACTGCAATATAAAGTTCTCAATATACATATTCCTTTCCAGTTCAACAACAATTGCTTGTCTTTCATACCTAGAAAAACGAGTCCTAAGAAAGAAATTGAGAACTTTATGACGTCCGACACCAGGCCTTCCGCTAATAATAAGAGCCCTTATATTATGAGATTTTGGAGAGTATATCCTACTCTCTATTTCTTCAATAACACTATTGCGCCCCACAAAAATCTCCTCACGATACTTCAGTCTGGGATATTTCTCGTATACAAGTTCATCATGCTTATTTGATATTTCTCTCGACAGCAATAAAGGATTCTGGAATCTTTTAAGATTTATCGCCTCCTCTTTTGTTATCCATAACGGGATCTCCTCATCATCCCAATTTATATTATCATCAATGATATATGGGTATATCTTAATCTTGTTTTTATCCGACCTGTCTTTTGCTTTTTCAATCTCCATTTGGACCCATTCCGACCTAAGTGCACTCCTAGATATTAAAAGTACAAACATCGCTGCTTGACGAATATTCCTAAATATCTCATCTTTACTTTTTCTGGCAACCTCGAAATCGTATGCATCAACAACACATTTGGTTTTACTAAGTTTGGACACCAATTTTTCCACAAAGGCCTTCTGTTCACTACTATGTGAAATAAAAATTCTAATCATAACATTTATTCATTAAATAATTCTTTAATCTTCTTTACCCTATCCCATATTGTCTGCGGTGGATACCCTGTAAGTTTTACAATTTCAGGGTTCGTGCACTTGATTTTCCATAGATAACATACACGCAACATCGGTTCGTTAATTTTCTTGAACTTTGCTTGCAACTCATATATAAATTCTGGATAGAGTTTATCAATAGCAGCAAGAAGCTCTTTCCAATCCTCATCCGATAAATGAGCTTTTCCTTTAGAGGAATCTTTTAACTTTTTAACAATACTCTCGGCATCAGCTGACAATTCCCTCATAATATTGTGCTTCGCGAATTCACCGTTCTGTTCAGATAGAATCTTCTTATCATTCTTGACAACTTCCAACTGTTTGGTAAGTTCAGACTTGATTGCACTCAACGAGATTAGTTCTCTTTCTTTCTGCTCAATGTCTTTCTTCTCTTTTTCAAGTTCTGCATCCCTTGCAACCACCATAGCCTTTGCTTGCCTAACATTCTCTTCCTTGCTCAGTATGATATCAAGTAACCGTTTTTTACAATGATAGTGGAATATTATTCCACCAAACAGAAGAAGTAGCGAAACCGATATACCCAACAAAAGGTTGTATCTGTCTTGAGCTGATTTCTTTATTATTTCAAGTTCTTTTTCCTTATCACGTTGGTATTGGAATATGTTTCTTGCTTTATCCGTACCTTCAATATTTCTATTCTTGATAAGAGTGTTATTTATTCTTATGTGAAGAACTGCATATTTGGTTGCATTTTCATAATCACCCTTGTTTGAGTAATAAACCGTCAGCCATTTTGTAACATTGTATAGAGTCTCTATGTTTCCCGATTTTTCAAATTGCTTAATTTTTATTATTGCAGCACTGTCGACCGAGACACATTCTTCATAATATACAGAGATGGCTGAAAGATAATTATGGGGTCGTTCATTCTCCTTTAATGTGTTCAGCATATTAAAGCAGGATACAGCATCATCCTTGTATCCGCATTTGGCAAAGGAAGACATAGCTTTTGCAACCAAATCAGCGTTGTCTTTGCAGATACCTTCTTTTTTGACAAAATCCATAGCCTTGGTACAATACAGTATTGTGTTTGCAGTGTCTTTTAAATCATAATAAAAACCTGCAACACTCATATATGTCCTATCAGTCGCATTGCAATTTGCTTCCGCCACATTCAGTCCTTTAACCATCGCCTCAAGAGCCTCTTTTTGGTCAAACAGTTCACTATATAAATAAGCCAACTGCGTGTAAGAAGTTTGAAGAATATAAGTATCTGCGTCTTTATTACTCTCAGCAACGTCAATTGCCTTAAGAAAAGCAGTTACAGCATTGGGGTAATCGTTCAGATCCCGATAGACACTGCCCATATAATAATAAGCCTCCTGCAGTTCAGCTGCTGTGCCGTTCTTCTCAAAATAACGGCACAACTGTTTAATGATGCTGTCACTTGTGTGAAGTATAAACGCTTTGTCGTGCAAGCGTATATTGAGCAAAGCCAGTTTGTTGCGCATATACTCACTCTCATTGTTGAAAAAAGGCTTTATAGAATCTAGTTTCAGCAATGCTTGGGTCGGCAACGTATCACCCAATAATTGTATCTCTGTCAGCAACGGTAACTTCTCATAAATAGTCCCGTGATTGCAGGAAAACAAAGACAACAAAAGTACAAAAGAGTAAAGCAGAGTCTGAACGTGTTTCATATTATAATGATTTTTTGCGAAGTTAAGTTAAAATATCAATATAACGAACTAAACCACATCCGAATACATCCGAAAAACATTGTTAGGCGCAATGGCAAATACTTTAGCATAACACATTGATAAACATCGCATTACCATGTATTACAAACAAAAGTAAAAAAGTCGGATAAGCTCGGATAAAAAATCCTTGATTCCAACCTCTAAACCAATTACTTTTAGCAAAATAAAATATTAAAC
This sequence comes from uncultured Bacteroidales bacterium, assembly GCA_937906165.1. Classification (GTDB taxonomy): domain Bacteria; phylum Bacteroidota; class Bacteroidia; order Bacteroidales; family Bacteroidaceae; genus HGM04593. The sequence continues at coordinate 18,700 of CALCYA010000140.1, forward strand.
ATATGAAAACTTCAAGATTCTTTTTTAGTCTTTTCTTGTTTGCATTATCAGTCTCTAACGCCTTTTCACAGGTAAACGAACTAGAAATTTTTATTCCTTTAGAGGAGATGGAGTGTGAGGAAGATGATAAAACAATTCCGGAACGTGACCTCTATTTATTTTCCGTACTACCGGAAATAACATACAATGCAGCAGAAGGAGACCTAAGTATTGTCAGCCCCCATGTAACCTTTGAATCTGTTACATATTATATAATGGATGCGAACGGCATCATTGTTGCAACCGATGAGATTGACTTGCCAAAGAATGTAGAGCAAACTATTGACATATC
>CALCYA010000141.1 GCA_937906165.1 uncultured Bacteroidales bacterium
AAACTGGCACCTCCCCTCAGGCAGAGGAGGAATTTAACTTATGCCGTTTGGGTTGAGAAAAGCAAAACGAGTCAATGACAGTGCAAATATAGAATGACAATAATATAAGATGAAAAAAGAAAGTTAACAACGGACCTGTCATCTCGACAGTTGAAATGAGGAGATATCTCTAAAATTTATAAAGTAGATATTCTTACTTAAAACTCCTCTGTCTCGGCGATTTTCCTTTGGGTCTATATTATAATTTTGAGGCTGTGTCACACGATGACACAGCCTCGAAACTGTTCTACTCAAAAGCATTATTCTACTGTTACAATACCTTCGTATTTGCCCTCACCGCAGGTGTCGCATTTGTCGGTCAACCTTTCTGTGTATGTAATCTTGCCGACCGCTTTTTCAATGTTCACAGGAACATATACCATTGAATAGCCGCCTGGCTCTTCCTCATAATATATACCTATATTGCCGTCGGGCAGGATACACATTGATGAGTATGCCGAGCCTCTGTCCGATACCGGAATCTTTTTCCAGCCTTTTGAAAGCTCTGTCGGGGTGTATGTGGCAGGGTCATCGCTCAATGGCTTGTAGAATATCGCTACGTCGCTGCGGCTGTCGCCTGTGGGGACGGACTGGAACAATATGTTGCCAACGAGCAGCGGCTCGCCGTTGGTGTCGTTGCTGCCGAACTTGAGGTCACCCACCTCGTCGGTGGCTACAGCACCGTCCCAATAACCCTCGGCCTTTTCAAAATTGGTGTAGTGGAATACGTTGAAATAACGTCCGTGTCCCTTGCGGCTGCTCAACAGCACGCTGCCGTCGGGGAGCTCCTCGCATTTGGGCTCGTTGCCGTAAGGTGCCGGACTGTCGTTGAAGTCATTGCCGAGCTCGCCGAGCAGATGCCATGTCTCACCGAAGTCATCGGAGTAGAGCGCATAGTTGTGGTGGCGGTAGCTGGCTGTCTCAACTGCCCACACTGCGCAATAGATACGGTAGTAGTCGCCCACCTTTATCATCCTGCTCTGTGCCATGCGTCCGGCGCCGATGAACATTGAACCTACATGTGCCTTGCCGTTCTTGTCCTTGAAAAGCGGATATATCTCGTATGTCACCTCCTTTGGCTGGCTCGCTTCCCACTCTCCGGTCTCCTCATTGTACTTGATGCGAAGGCGTGCCATGCGGTTGGGGTTCTCGGGGTTGTCGAGGGTTCCTGCACCGTAGTTGCCGTGCCAGCATACGCGGTTGCCGCATACGCTCATCACGAGAATCTCGTTGCGCTCGCGGTCGGCAACGACAGCCGGGTCACCGAATCCTGTAAGCCATATCTCCTCGGCTTCCTTGCCCACACCGTCGGCAATCTTTACGGGCTCGCTCCATGAATGACCGTCCCACTCGCTGCCACCCTTGGTGCTATGGCGCATCATAAGGTCAACCTCGCCGAAACCGATGTCATTACCGCATGGGCGGTAGTCGTTGATTGCAAATACATAGCCGTTGGCAGTTGTTACTATTGCCGGTATACGGTAAGGGATGCCCTTCTCGTCGGGTGAATAAAAAAGGTACTGGTATTTGTTCTCCTTGTCGGCTGTGATGTTTACGGTGATATCCATCCCATTTTCTGGCAATGTCTGTTCCGCAACTTCCTTGCCGCCGTTTATGTCGAGTTTCCATCCGCGGTATGTCGTGCCGGTCGCTATGCTGAACGTCGCCCCCTTGGGAAGATAGCAGATATGTTTGGCGGCAGGGATGCTCACAAATCCCTCCTGAAGGGTAATGCTGCTGCGGTTGCCGTTTACGGTGATGTCAATATCGCCTACGCGTGTGTTTGTGTCAAAACTGCCTTCGGTCTGTGTCTCGTAATCAATTGTCAAAGGTCTGGTCATGTCCACGGGGGTTATGTTCCAGTGGCTGCCGGCATCTTCGCTGCTGTAGAGCTTGATGTTTTGGCCTGCACCGCCGAACATGTTGAAACTTAATCCCTTGTTGTCGGCCGGAGAAATTGCATAACTGCCGTCAGCCTGCGGTGTGAGCACGAGAAGTGTTGCGTTTTCGGGCTTGTCAAAAGTGACAGCGGCACCGCTTTGGCTGTTTCCGATGTTAACGGCGAAGCGTTCGCCAAGTTCGTGGTAGAATAACTTGAATCCGTCGGCGTTGCCTACAAGATACCATATCTCATTTTCCTTGTAATTGCTTTTGCCGCTGGCAATGGCTGTGGATATTATGTAGCTACCGCTTTCGAGCGGAACACCCGGGTCTATCGCAATCATCGGATATCCTTCCTGTGGTCCTCTTGTCTTTATGGCATACCCTTTGTCGCGGTTGTTGGTTATCAGCACTGGGATACCTTTCTTGAGCGATTCGGAGAAGATATTCTCCTGTGCAATGGCTGTCGATATGCCTGCAAAAAACAGCAGTGCATATAATAAAATGTTTCTTTTCATATTATTGGTTTTGTTTGTTTTATCGCATCTATTTGCAAAATAAATAAAAAAATGGCATAAAACCAACAAACCTTGTATTTCCTCGCTTTTTGGGCTATCTTCGCAATGGTACGTTAAACAGGATGTTTATGAAAGTGAATAAAATCAGTCTGTTTCTGCTTGTTGCCTGCTTGTTTTCGGTTGCTTGTGGTTCTGCTGCGAGTTATACCAGGCGGTATAATCCCAATGCAAAGAGTCCTTTGCTGGATTTGCCTTTGGAGAAACGGTTGGAACTTGCCAGGAAATATCTGAAGGTCGATTATTATGAAAGCAACCCTTATATAGAAGTTCTTGATGCCGAAACCGGGAAATGGGGGCTGATTGATGCAGGAGGTGCTGAGGTGTTGCCCTGCATCTATGATTATATCTTTGATTTTCATGAGGGGGTTGCTTCGGTTGAACTTGATGGTAAACGTGGATTTATTGATGAAGATGCAAAAGTTGTTGTGCCCTGCAAATATGATTATTCCCTAAACTTCAATGATGGCCTTGCTACGGTGTGTCTTAATGGGAAATGGGGCGCAGTCAATGGTGAAGGCAAGGAGATTATTGCTTGTGTATATAATACCGAGCTGTTTTTTTCGGATGGTATGGCTTTGGCCGGTAGCTTGGAAACCGGTAAATATGGTTATATCGATATGCAAGGCAAAGAGGTGGTTCCTTTTAAATATGATTATGCCGGTCCAATCATTGACGGTGTTGCGTGTGTAGCTATTGTTGATGGTGAAACAGAACGGGTAGGAGTGATAGACAGGGAGGGCAATGAAGTAGTGCCGTGTGGCAGGTATAATTGGATAGGGAATTTTTTGTATGGCTTGGCAGAAGTTAAACTTAATGGCAAATGTGGATTTGTAGACAAATCGGGTAAAGAAGTCGTTCCTTGTATATATGATGACGGCAGAGCTGTTTCAGATAGTATGTTGATGTTGAAGTCAAGTGATAAGTGGGGCTTCTTGAATAATGACGGCAGGGAGGTCATCCCTTTCCTGTATGATGATGCCGAGGCGTATTCAGAGGGGCTTGCGGCTGTGTGCGTGGGTGATAAATGGGGATTTATTGACAAGGATAACAACACGGTCATTCCTTTTGTGTATGATGATGTGGATGGCTTTGTCGATGGGATTGCCGTTGTGTATGTTGATGACAAGTCGGGATGTATTGACAAGAGAGGCAAAGAAATCATTCCGTGCAGATATGATAATGTGCATTATCTTCGCATTTGGAATCCGAACAACATTACAGGCAAGGGTGTGCTGGAGGTCTGTAAGGAGAGTAGGCATAGAGAAAAGTATGGCATTGTTGACGTGACCGGCAAGACGATTGTTCCGTGCATGTATGACGATATTGACATCTGTAGTAACGGAATGTTTGTTGTTTACAAAGATTGTAGGTTTGGACTTCTTGATGCGGAAGGAAAACGGTTGTTGAAATGTGATTATGATGAAATCAGGCTTTTTGCACCGGATTTCTTTCTTGTTGAGGATGAGGAAGGGATGTATGGCGTTTATGACATCTCTGGCAATGTGGTTATAAAGGCGATGTATGATGGTATTTCCTATCTTGATGACTTGGGCATATTCGTGTGCGGGACGGAAGAAGAGAATGGTGCTGTTATACGCAGCTATTACGATACGTACGGCAATTTCTTAGGTAACTGATTGGAACAACTGGTATGCCCGTCACTTTTTGCATTCTTGGTATTGTTTTTCCACGCTCTTTGTTTTATCTTCGCAAGTAAATTAAAAAAATATTATGGCACAGATAGTTTCTCCATCACTGTTGTCGGCTAACTTCGGCAACCTGCAAGAGGATTTGAACATGATTAACAGTAGTGAGGCCGATTGGCTCCACATTGACATTATGGACGGCGTGTTTGTCCCTAACCTCTCTTTCGGCCCTCCGGTGCTCAAGTATGTGGCCGAGCTTTGCGAGAAGCCGCTCGATGTACACCTTATGGTTGTCGAACCTATGAAGTATCTGCCTGCGATGAAGGACATCAATGCCCGTATAATGAATATCCACTACGAGGCTTGTACCCATCTGCATCGTGCCGTTACCCAGATAAAGGATTCGGGTATGATGGCGGGTGTCACTCTTAACCCCTCTACGCCTGTTTGCCTGCTCAAGGATATTATTGGCGAACTCGACCTTGTGCTTCTTATGAGCGTGAACCCGGGCTTCGGCGGTCAGAAATTCATCCCGCATACAGTGAACAAGGTAAAGGAACTGCGCGAGCTTATTGACTCTACAGGTTCAAAGGCCCTCATCGAGGTAGACGGTGGCGTCAACGTGAATACAGGCAAGTTGCTTGCCGACGCCGGCTCCGACGCGCTCGTTGCGGGTAACGCGGTGTTCAAGGATGCCGACCCGCATGCTGTCATTTCTGCTCTGCGTGCCCTGTAATCCCGTGGGTATATTGTGGCTGTCACATCTTTTTTAAGGAAGAACCCTCTTTTCAGGTTGGCTTTGCCGCTTATAGCCGGTATAGCCGTCGGTTGGTATTGCGGCATCGAGGTGCCGCATATACTCTTTTTGTCCCTGCTCTCGGTTGTGATGCTCCTTCTGGGGCTGCACCGCGACTCGCCGCGTTGGCTCTTCGGGGCGGCTGCATGCCTGTTCATGTTCGCGGCCGGGCTGTTTGTCGAGGAACAGGAGGAACTTGCCAAGGCCCCGCAATGGAGTGCCGAGAAGTGTCGTTACAGTGCGCAACTTGTTGAAGAACCTGTTGAGGGTGCCGCTACTATGAAGGCTCTTGCTGATGTGGAATCGTGTGACTCTTCTGCAGCGGAGGGTGTGCGCAATAGAGGGCGTGCGTATCTCTATTTCCCCCGTTCTGTAGAGGCTGAACAGCTGCATGCCGGCAGTAAGGTTCTTCTTGAAGTTAAAATGCGGCCTTTTATAAATGCCGGCAATCCCGCTGAATTTGATGTAGAGAGATATTATTATATAAAAGGAGTCTCTGGCTATGCTTTTGTGGGCCGCGATGCCTGGGAGTATGCCGGGGAGGGTAAGCCTTCGCTTTTTGTGCGTGCCATGAGTGTGCGCGAGAGGGTAGTGGGTTTGTACCGTTTGCTCTCGTTCGAGGACGAGGATTTGGCGCTTCTCTCGGCACTCACGTTAGGCGAGAAACGCGACTTTCCCAAAGAACTCAAAGAGAACTATTCTGTTGCCGGAGCAAGCCACATCCTTGCTCTCTCGGGAATGCATTTGGGTGTTTTCTATCTGCTGCTTATAACGCTGTTGCCCTTGCGCGGGACAAACCGCATGCTGTTGCTCGTCAGGGAGCTGCTTGTGGTGCTCCTGCTGTGGGCCTTCGCTTTTGTGGCAGGACTCTCGCCCTCTATTGTCCGTGCGGCAATACTCTTTACACTTATGTCGGTAGGGCGTTGCCTGCGTCAGGACTCTTCTGCAGTGAGCTCGCTCTCCTTTGCGGCGATAGTGATGCTGCTCTTCTCGCCGCATCTTCTTTTTGATTTGAGTTTCCAACTCTCTTTTGCGGCTGTGCTCTCAATTCTGCTTCTGTTGCCTCCTTTGCAGAGTGCGCTGCGGGTGCAGGAACGCGGTGCAGTGTCCCGTTACTTGTTGAATCTTCTCCTGCTCACCGTTGCAGCCCAGCTGGGTACACTGCCTTTTGTTTGGTACAGTTTCGGAGTGTTCCCTGTATATTTCGTGCTTACAAATTTTGTTGTTGTTCCGTTGGCATTCCTGCTGATGACGCTTGCCGTGGTTGTGTGGGCTCTTGTCTTTGTCTCGTTCCTGCAGCAGGCGGTGGCTGTGCTGCTCAAGCTTGTGGTGGCTGCAATGAACGGGTGTGTCGCATGGATCGCCTCTCTGCCCGGCGCATCGTTGGCGCTTCCGCCCATAGGCGCTGTGGGAGCGTGCTGTGTGGCGCTGTTGCTCTTTATGTTGGCTTTCAGTCTTGTGAACAAGCGCCGATGGCTGCTTGTGCTCTCGGGCAGCTTTGCGGTACTCTCTTTGATATTTCTGTGTTTTACAGCCCCGATTAAAGAAGAGAGTGCTTCTCTTATTGTCTACAATAACGGTAAGAATCCTCTCCTTCATGCTGTCTGTGGTGACCGTAACTATCTTGTCTCTACAGTGCCGCAGCTTGATGCAGAGTATGAGTATGTCTCTTCTCCGTTCATCAGACGCGAGAAACTGGATGAGCCTGTATGGGTAAGCGAGGCCTATGCCGATTCTCTTGTGCAGCTGCATGACGGACTTCTTTCCTTTGACGGTCTGAAGGTGCGAATGGTGGATAATGAGCATTGGAGAGATAATATCTATGTTGAGCCTGCCGATATTGTCATTCTGTGCCGTGGCTTCTTGGGGCCTATGTCGGAACTTGCTGAGGTCTACCCCACGGGGTGTCTTGTGCTCGATGCATCGTTGTATGCCAACAGCCGTGGCCGCATATTGCGCGAATGTGCTGCGTTGGGGTTGCAACCGGTAGATATATTGTCGGCCGGAGCGATGAAAGTGGTGTCGCATGGTGATAGTTTCAGCCTTGTACCCATGAGAGGAAAATAAGAGCTTCTGAAAATATTTGGCAAGCTTTTATGTGCTTTGCCCGTTTGTTTGTAATTTTGCTTCATTAAGATGATTAATTACGGTAGTAAATGTAAACTTGGTAATATGCTTGATAATCTGATATTGCAGGAAAATATTGATGCGGTGGCTTCCATAATTGAGAGCGGCAACCGCTTTGTCGTGCTGTCCCACAAAAATCCGGATGGCGATGCTGTGGGCTCTTCCATTGCGCTGATGCTCTATCTGCGCAGCCGTGGCAAGGAGGTGGTTGTTGTACTCCCGAACCGTTTCCCGGAGTTCTTGTCGTGGTTGCCGTCGGCCGATGAAGTGCTTTTCTATGATACCGACACCGAGAATGCGAAAGCGGCCTTTGAGACTGCTGATGCATTCTTCTGCCTCGATTTCAATCTCCTTTCCCGCATAGGTGAAGCCGGTGAGGTGGTAGCGGCTCTTGATGCGCCTAAGGTGCTGATAGACCATCATCCGCAGCCGTCGCAGGAGTTCTCTGTATCAATCTCGCATCCCGAGGCTTGTTCGACAGCGGAGCTTGTATTCCGGGTTATTGGCAGGCTCTCCGGCATTGCTGCCGTTTCATGCGAAATGGCCCAGGCAATATATACCGGCATGATGACCGATACAGGTGCATTTGCATATGCTTCGACGCGTAAGGATATATACATCATTATAGCGCATCTGCTTGAGAAAGGCATTGACAAGGACCTGATATATCGCAAGGTGTTCTACAACCATTCATTATCACGTATACGTCTCATGGGTTACGTGCTTTATGATAAACTCAAATACTTCAGTAAGTACAATGCGGCGCTCATCACTCTGTCGCATCAGGAACTTATGCGTTTCTATGCACAGAAGGGTGATACCGAAGGATTGGTCAACCAGGCTCTGCAGATGAAAGGGGTGCGTTTCTCCTGCTTCTTTCGCGAAGAGGTTCCAGGCAAAATCAATGTCTCTTTGCGCAGTGTGGATGATTTTCCTTGCAATGCTGTCGCGGCAGAGTTTTTCAACGGTGGCGGGCATAAGAATGCTTCGGGCGGTGAACTCCATTGTACAATGGATGCGGCAGTGGAACTTTTCAAGTCGGCATTGCAGAAATATAAAAGAGAACTTACGGAGTGATTTTTATGATTATTTATCTATGCTGAAACGGTTTTTTCCCTTTTGTTTTTGTATCTTCGCAAAAAGTTGTAATTTTGAGAGTTTTAAAAGGATATTACCGTAGTTTTTAGATGAATATGAAAATAAACGTTTTGAGATATTTTTTTGTTCTTCCGCTGTTGGCGCTGTTGCTCGTGGCGTGTGATGATGCCGTTACCTATTCCGAAATGAAGGAGAAAGAGCGCGATGCTGTCAACAAGTTCGTTAAGGATAAAGGTATTAAGATTATATCATATGCAGAGTTTGTTGCCAATGACTCTACAACAGATGTGGCAAAGAATGAGTTCGTTGAGATTGATGACGTATATATGCAGATTGTAAACAATCCCAAGGATGCGGCTGATGCACGCAGAATTGCCGATGGTGATACACGCAACATGCTTGTCCGTTACAATGAGTACAACATCATGGAGGGTGATACAATCTCCACCAACAGCTACATGAGTGAGGCCGATGAAATGCGTGTGACAAACAAGAAGGGTACCTATTCGGCAACCTTCACATCGGGTGTTATGGCTGTTACATACGGCAACACCGTACCTACAGGTTGGCTTACACCGCTGAACTATCTCTATTTTACCCGCAGTCAGTCGAACCTCGCAAAGGTTAATCTTATCGTTCCTCATTCAAAGGGAACGCTGACAGCAACCACTTATGTCTATCCTTGTCTCTACAGTATAACATTCCAACCAGAGAATCTTTATGACTTTGGCGAGGAGAGTGAAAGCACATACATTGAATAATTCACTATCCAATAAAACTTATATGACACTAATCAAATCTATTTCGGGAATCAGAGGTACCATCGGTGGTAGAGCCGATGAAGGTCTGACACCTCTGGATGTCGTGAAGCTCACTTCGGCGTATGCTGCGCTGATTCGTAAGACAACTACAAAGACAAGCAACAAGATTGTTGTAGGTCGCGACGCACGTCTTTCTGGCTCTATGGTCAACAAGATCGTGTGCGGTACTCTCATGGGTATGGGCTTTGATGTTGTTGACATAGGTCTGGCTTCAACTCCTACAACTGAGGTTGCAGTCACAATGGAGGACGCTTGTGGCGGTATCATCCTCACGGCAAGCCACAACCCGCGCCAGTGGAACGCTCTCAAGCTCCTTAACGAGAAGGGCGAGTTCCTGAATGCTGCCGAGGGTCAGGAAGTGTTGCGTATTGCTGCAGCCGAGGAGTTCGACTATGCCGATGTTGAGACACTCGGTAAGTACCGTCTTGACGAGTCTTACGATGACAAGCACATCGATGCTGTCCTCGCATTGCCTCTCGTTGATGTCGAGGCTATCAAGGCAGCCGGTTTCAAGGTTGCTATCGACTGCGTGAACTCTGTAGGTGGTGTTATCCTTCCTAAACTGTTCGAGAAACTTGGCATCACAAAGGTAGACAAGCTCTATTGCGAGCCTACAGGTGACTTCCAGCATAACCCTGAGCCTCTTGCAAAGAACCTCGGTGACATCATGGGCCTCATGGCAAAGGGTGGCAACGATGTTGCTTTCGTTGTTGACCCCGACGTTGACCGTCTGGCTATCATCTGCGAGAACGGTGAGATGTACGGTGAGGAGTATACTCTTGTGACTGTTGCCGACTATGTTCTCAAGCACACTCCGGGTAACACTGTTTCAAACCTCAGCTCAACACGTGCATTGCGTGACGTTACAAACGCTCACGGCTGCACATATACAGCTTCTGCTGTAGGTGAGGTTAACGTTGTTACAAAGATGCGTGAGACCAACGCCATTATCGGTGGTGAGGGTAATGGCGGTGTCATCTATCCTGCTTGCCACGCAGGTCGCGACGCATTGGTAGGTATCTGCCTCTTCTTGAGCCACCTCGCTCACGAGAAGAAGACTGTAAGCGAGCTCCGTGCTACATATCCTGCATACTTCATGGGCAAGAACCGCATCGACCTCAAACCTGGCTGCGACGTTGATGCTATCCTTGAGAAGATTAAGGCTACATATGCAGGCAAGGCTGAGATTAACACTGTTGACGGTGTAAAGCTTGACTTCCCCGAAACATGGGTGCACTTGCGCAAGAGCAACACCGAGCCAATCATCCGTATCTATTCAGAGGGTCCCACACAGGAGGCTGCCGATGCAATCGGTGAGGAGATTCTCGCACTTGCTAACAGCTTGATGTAATTTGAACCTCTTATTTATAGAAAAATGCCTGGCAGAATCTGTTGCCAGGCATTTTCTTGTTCTGTGTGAATGGGGTTTGTGAAAGGCTGTTTTCCTGGTTTTGTGTAAAATAGTGGCGTAAGCTTTGATTTTTGGAATTATTTTGTAACCTTTGTACCGATAATAAGGTTTGGCCTATGAGTGATTGATATAGTTGGTGTACATATTTAATTTTATTTTGATAAGCGTTTAGCTTGTATTCTTGTTCTTGAAACTTCGACACTTTCAATGACAACCAAGAGTAAAGCGAAGAACGCTCACGCCATTGGCGTGGGCTTTACTCGTGTTTTTGGTTGTCAGGTAGTCGAAGACCTCAAGAACAAAATATCGGGTTCTGCCTACGCTTTTTTTGTACGGTTTCGTGAGCAGGCTGCCTGGTGGTGTATAAGATTATGCGTCTTATCTGAATGCCTCTTATGCATGAAACCATTACAACTATGAAAACTGTTGAGTTTATTACTAAAAACGAATTTCTGAGAGCCAATCCTCTTTATAAAAGAGGTCGTTTGATACAATTGAATTATGCTTTGTTGGGCATTGTCGGCTCTGTTTTGTTTTTGTTGCCATTCATCGAGGTTCTCGGATACCCCTGTTCTGCTGACGTTAATGTTTTAACGTGTGTTGTTTTTGTCTTATTGTCTATTGTGGGACTATCTTTACTTTTGTTTGTTGACTGCATGCGTGGTGTGTCCCTCATTGAACTTACAGAATCGGAGTATAAGCTCGTTAGTGACGGTGAGTGCATGGGGCTGTATCGCTTCCATGAAAACAGAATCGATGTTTTTGCAAAAGTGGAGTATGACATGGTTGCGCTTGTCGGCTGTAATATGTATGAATTTTCATCAGGAGGTAAAAAGTCTCTGTTGTATCTTGGTGCGTACCCTCCTGTGTGGATTCATGATATTGATGAGAACGGAACGTCTTCCGATGAAAAATATCTTTATATTGTTGAGAAAGCAACAGGGCAGAGACGATAGGTGTCTGTTTCCTTAACTTCTGGCTTTAAATGATTGGACTTTAGCAAAGTTGCAGAAATGGCAAAAATATAATCGCGTTTATTTGGTTTATAAAATAAACTACTTTATATTTGCAACGGATATCCGTATTGCAAACAATAAAAAGAAGTTTATTATGAATGAAAAAAGAATGAATGAGGCTGAGAGCTTGGAACTAATAACCTCAATGATTAACGATTCGCGTGCGCGAATGACAAAGAATCTCGGTACGCCTTTCCTTATATGGGGGTACACGACTGTGGCTGTCTCAATATGTCAGGTGATTATTGTTGCTTGTGCAGAGGACTTCTATCCTTATCTGTGGGGGTGGTTTGCGATTCCCGTTGTAGGGTGGTTGCTTATGATGCTGTTCAATAGGCAGGAGAAAATGGTAACCAATTACATCGACCGCTGTATAAATGCCTTATGGTGTGCAATTGGTGTGGCGGCTTTTCTGTTGCCTTTCACGGGTGTCTTTGTGTTCCCCACTGTGATAATGCTCATAGGAGTCGGCACTGTAACTACTGCAGCTGTTGTAAAGGATAAGGTGGTGAAGTGTATCGGCTATGCCGCAATATTCTCATCGTTGCTGTTCTCTGTTGCAAGAGTGCTGCTTTCGCGCCTGTTTACCTTTGAACAGTTTGGCGGAAAGGAGCGCTATTTGGTGGAATGTATTATCTTTGCAGTGATAATGTTCCTGTTGCTTGTTGTTTCGGGGCACATACTCAATTACAAGAAAAAATGTTTAAAGAACTGAATCCTTTGTTGCACTCCGAACTGCGCCTTGCGGTTGTCTCCCTGCTGATAAGTGTGGAGAGTGCTGATTTTGTCTATATTAAGGAACAGACAAAAGCGACAGCCGGTAATTTGAGTGTACAGTTGGATAAATTACAGAAAGCCGGTTATGTTAAGGTGGAAAAGGGTTTCAAGGGCAGGATGCCCCGTACTACGTGCTCGATAACCCCCGAAGGTGTTTCTGCTTTTGAGGAGTATGTGCGGGCATTGAGGAGCTATTTGGGAGATAAGATATAGAATGTGAATGTGGGCAACCCTTGCTTTTGTGGCATGGGTTGCTTTATACATATATCATCTCCCTTATTACCGCATCGCTGATAAAAATGCCTTTTTCGGTGAGTGAAAGGTGTCCGTTCGTCTCTTTCAGGTTGCCCAGGGCGATCTCTTTATTGGCAGCGTGTAACATATATGTGTTGAGCCTGTCGCTGAACTTCTCTCTCATCCAGGCGAGTGGCAGACCGTCGGCAGTTCGCAGACGTGTGAGTATGGCGTCGTTGTATCGCTCTTCTTCGGTCAGGTGCTCAACCTCAAAGTTGAGTATGCCATTTTTCACTCCTTTTATATATTCTTTTATGTCGGCGATGTTCCATTGGCGTGATGTGCCGTTGTAGGAGTGTGCCGATGCTCCGCATCCGATGTATGGCGTATCGTTCCAATAGCTGCTGTTATGCCTGCTCTCGCGGTCGGGTAGTGCGAAGTTTGAGATCTCGTAGTGGCGGTAGCCGGCTGCTTTCATGCTGTTGATGAGCATGCTGAACTGCTCAAGGTTCTCTTCTTCACTCAATTCTGTTACCTTGCCTTCTTTCAAATCACGGTAGAGTGGCGTGCCCTCTTCATACATAAGGTTGTAGGCCGACAGGTGTTCGGGTCGCAATGCAATTGCCGTGTCGAGCGTCTCCTGCCATTCGGCTCTGCTTGACCCGGGCAGTGCGAACATCAGGTCGATGCTTATGTTGCTATAGCCTGCGGCACGGGTGTTGGCGACTGCTTGCCGGGCCGCTTCAGCTGTGTGTCTGCGTCCAAGACGCATTAGCTGGGCGTCGTTGAAACTTTGAATGCCCATGCTTATCCTGTTGAACGGTAATCCTTTCAGCTGTTCAAGAAATTCGGGGGTGAGGTCGTCGGGGTTGCATTCTATCGTAACTTCAGGTGCATCTGTCACCGGGTAATTGTTGTATATAGTGTCGCAAATCCGTTTCAGTTGCTCCATGTTGAGGGTAGATGGGGTGCCTCCTCCAAGATATATAGTGCCGACAGGCTCACCGGCTATGTACTCCTTGCGCATGAGCAGTTCCTTGCAAAGTGCATCAACATAAGCTTCCCTTATATTATATAAGGTAGAAGAATAGAATGCGCAGTAACGGCAGCGTTGCTTGCAGAAAGGTATGTGTATGTATATTCCCGCCATCTTTGTTTGTCCTTTTATGGCGCGAAGATAGCTTTTTTTATTTTTATTCTAAAAAACATTGGCTTTCTGTTTGCTTTTCTTTGGAAAAATTCCTATATTGCCACCTCATTTGAAAAAATAACTAACTAACCGAACAAGGGAGCCTGGCTCGCCGGTAAAGTGCGCTCGAAAATGAAGGATGCTCACCGGTTTCACCAAATCTCCTTTGACTTAAAACAAAAATAGTATGAAAACTTATCAGACTAACGAAATCAAGAACATTGCAATCGTAGGATGTTCCGGCTCTGGAAAAACCACTCTCACAGAGGCTATGCTCTTTGAGGGTGGAATCATCAAACGTAGAGGTACAATCGAGGCTAAGAACACCGTTAGCGACTACTTCCCCGTTGAGCAGGAGTATGGCTATTCGGTGTTTTCAACTGTATTCCAGGTTGAGCAGGCTGGCAAGAAACTGAACCTTATCGACTGTCCGGGCGCCGATGACTTTGCAGGCAGTATGGTGAGCGCGATGACAGTTGCCGACCTTGCAATGATGGTCATCAACGGCCAGTATGGTGTTGAGGTAGGTACACAGAACTGCTACCGTTACATCAGAAAAATGAAGAAACCGATGATGTTCGTGGTTAACCAGGTTGATAACGAGAAGTGTGACTATGATACAATCATCGAGCAGCTGCAGTCAATCTATGGCTCAAAGGTTGTCCCCGTACAGTATCCTTTGAATGCAGGTCCCGGCTTCAGTACAATCATCGACGTGCTGTTGATGAAGAAGCTCACATTCGTGGGTGAGGGTAAGGCTCCTATCGTGGAGGATATCCCTGCCGGTGAGCTTGAGAAAGCTAAGGCTCTTCACATGGAGCTGGTTGAGAAGGCTGCCGAGAATGAAGAGGGTCTTATGGACAAGTTCTTCGAGTCAGAGGAGTTGACAACAGACGAAATCCGTATGGGTGCACGTTTGGGTCTTTCTACCGACAGTGTTTATCCTGTACTCTGCTGTTCAGCATCTACAGACGTTGCAGTGAGCCGTCTGCTCGAGTTCCTTGCAAACGTGGCTCCTGAGATTACAGATATGCCTCAGCCGGTGAATGCTGATGGCGAGACTGTTCCTTATGACAGTGAGGCTCCAACTTCTATCTTCTTCTACAAGACATCTGTTGAGCCACACATCGGTGAGGTCAACTACTTCAAGGTGATGAGCGGTACACTCAAGGCCGGTGACGACCTTCTGAATGTAGACCGCGGCTCAAAAGAGCGTATCGCGCAGCTGTTCTGCAGCGCAGGTGCAAACCGTGTGGCTGTTGAGGAACTCAAGGCCGGTGACCTCGGTTGTACAGTGAAGTTGAAGGATATCAAGATCGGTAATACTCTCAACGCTAAGGATGCGAACAACAGGTTCGCTCTTGTTAAGTATCCTGCTTCAAAATATTCACGTGCCATCAAGCCTGCAAACGAGTCGGAGATCGAGAAGATGATGCAGATTCTCAACCGTATGCACGAGGAGGATCCTACATGGCGCATCGAGCAGTCTAAAGAGCTTCGTCAGACAATCGTTTCCGGTCAGGGTGAGTTCCACTTGCGCACTCTCAAATGGCGTCTCGAGAACGTCGAGAAGATACAGGTTAAGTATGAGGAGCCAAAGATCCCTTACCGCGAGACAATTACAAAGGCTGCCCGTGCCGACTATCGTCACAAGAAACAGTCGGGTGGTGCTGGTCAGTTCGGTGAGGTTCACATGATTGTAGAACCATACGAGGAGGGCAAGCCATTGCAGGAGGTTTACCGTTTCGGCAACCAGGAGTTCAAGATCAATGCAAAGGGTACCGAGGAGGTAACTCTGGAGTGGGGCGGCAAGCTCGTGTTCGTGAACAGTATTGTAGGTGGTAGCATCGATGCGCGCTTTATGCCTGCTATCCTCAAGGGTGTTATGGAGCGCATGGAGCGTGGTCCTCTTACAGGTTCTTATGCACGTGATGTCCGCGTTATCGTTTACGACGGTAAGATGCACCCGGTTGACTCAAACGAGCTTTCATTCATGCTCGCCGGCCGTAACGCCTTCAGCGCTGCGTTCCGTGAGGCTGGTCCAAAGATTCTTGAGCCTGTTTACGATGTTGAGGTATTCGTTCCGTCAGACAAGATGGGTGACGTGATGAGTGATATCCAGGGTCGTCGCGGTATGATTATGGGTATGGAGAGTGAGAACGGTTATGAGAAACTCTCTGCAAAGGTTCCTTTGAAGGAGATGGCTTCTTATTCAACAACATTGAGTTCACTCACCGGTGGTCGTGCATCGTTCATTATGTCTCCTTCTACATATGAGCTGGTTCCTGGCGATGTACAGAACAAACTTGTTGAGGAGTTGGCTGTTAAGGACGAGGAATAAAAATTCTTTCTCAATATCTAAAAGGTGGAGGGTTTGCTCTCCACCTTTTTTGTTAAATACTCCCTTATTTTTGCTAAAAAATGCATGGATAATAAATAAGATTGTTAAAATCGCAAGTATAATTTCTTTGTTTGTTAATTAAAGAGAAAAAAACAATAATTTTAAATAATTGTTATACAACCTAAAGATGTTTGTCTATATATTTGCTTTATGAAAAAGTTTACAATCTGGCTTGTGGGTCTCATTATGGCCATCTGCTGTGTGGCGTTGCTCTTTCTGCAGCTGTCATACATTGATACGATGGTCAATATGCGTAAGGATCATTTCGAGGAAGGCGTGCGTCGCAGTCTTCACTCGGTGGCTTATGATCTTGAGCTTGATGAGATGCGTCAGTATCTGTCCGATGAACTGCAGCGTGATATAGATTTCGGTCGGCTGCTCGACGAAAAACTGCTCTACAGGCAGCATACGGTTAAAGGAGCATCGGGTGAGGCCTATACATTCTTTGAACTGAGACTGTCCGATGAGAAGCCGTCAGCACCGGCCGACGCCGGTCGCAGATTCGGTAACCGTAGAGATATGTCGGTGCAGGGGGTGAACAAGCTTTCGCAGGACATCATCAAGATGAAGTACAAGTACCAGCGTAATCTTTTTGACAGGGTTATATATGATGTGATAATGAGCGCCGGCGCGCGTCCTCTTGAAACCAGGGTGAATGTCGATGCGCTTTACAAGAACCTGAAGGCTGAACTTGCAAGCAACGGTATCGGGTTGCCGTTCCAGTTCTGTCTGACCGACCACTCGGGTGATGTGATTTTCCGCACCGATGGCTACGTGAGTCAGGAGTCGCATAAGGTGTACCGTGAGGCTCTGTTCGCAAATGATGTCTTCAACAGGTTCTCTACTCTTGATGTAAGCTTCCCGACATCGTATCTGAACAATTATATTTACGGTTCGGTTAAATTTATGATACCTTCTTTGTTGTTCACTTTGGTTATGTTAATAACATTTGTGATAACATTGTATAATGCGGTAAGGCATAAAAGGATAACAAAGATGAAGAATGACTTCATTAACAATATGACCCACGAGTTCAAGACTCCTATCTCGACTATCTCACTCGCGGCGCAGATGCTGCAGGACGAGTCGGTGGCGAAGTCTCCGGCCATGTTCAATAAGCTGTCGGGTGTCATAACGAGCGAGTCCAAGCGTCTTCGTTTCCAGGTGGACAAGGTGCTGCAGATGTCTATGTTCGATGATAAGGACAATGCTGCGCTCAAAATGAAGGAACTTGATGCCAACGAGCTTGTGTCGGGAATAGCGAATACCTTTGCTGTCAAGGTGGAACAGAACGGCGGAAAGATTGAACTTGACTTGAAGGCTGATGACCCTTATGTGTATGTGGACGAGATGCATTTCACGAATGTGGTCTTCAATCTCATGGACAATGCAATGAAATACAAGCGCCCCGATGTGCCTCTTGACCTTGAGGTCCGTACCTGGAATGCAGGTGGAAAGTTCATGCTCTCCATCAAGGATAACGGAATAGGTATAAAGAAGGAGCACTTGAAAAAGATATTCGACCGCTTCTTCAGGGTTACTACCGGCAATGTGCATGACGTGAAGGGCTTTGGTCTGGGTCTTGCATATGTGAAACAGATAGTGGTTGCCCACAAGGGCAGCATCCGCGCCGAGAGCGAGCCGGGCGTGGGAACGACATTTGTAATTGTATTACCTTTAAAATAAAGAATTATGGACGAGAAACAGAGAATTTTATTGTGCGAGGACGATGAGAACTTGGGTATGCTTCTGCGCGAGTATCTTCAGGCGAAGGGTTACTATGCCGAGCTGTGTCCTGATGGCGATGCCGGTTACAAGGCTTTCCTCAAAGGAAAATTCGATATATGCGTGCTTGATGTGATGATGCCAATCAAGGATGGCTTTACTTTGGCTCAGGAGATCCGTGCCGTGAATGCTGAAATCCCCATCATCTTCTTGTCGGCAAAGACATTGAACGAGGATATTCTGGAGGGCTTCAAGATCGGTGCCGATGATTATATCACAAAGCCTTTCAGTATGGAGGTGCTTGTTGTGCGCATCGAGACCGTGCTACGTCGCGTGTGTGGCAAGAAGAACAAGGAGAATACTCTCTACAAGATCGGTCGATTCCAGTTCGATACCCAGAAACAGCTTCTTACAATCGGTGACCAGCAGACAAAACTTACAACAAAGGAGTCTGAACTTCTGAGCCTGCTCTGCTCTCACGCAAACGAGATTCTGCAGCGTGACTTTGCTCTCAAGACTGTGTGGACCGATGACAACTACTTCAATGCCCGCAGTATGGATGTTTATATCACCAAGCTGCGCAAGCACCTGAAGGCTGATGACTCTATTGAGATTATCAATATCCACGGTAAGGGTTATAAGCTGATTGCACCCGAGGTTGAGGGATGATTGCTTTGTATATACATTGAAAGGAGCGCATATGCGCTCCTTTCAATGTATATACGTCTTTCGGTTGTGTTCTTTCCGGTATTAAAGGTGTATAAAAAACGGGTGTCACAATGACACCCGTTTGCTTTTGGTTTTGTTTCTCTGCTTATTCTGCAAGATCCTTCTTGCCGCCAACAATGTAGACGATAAGACCTACAATCATCAGAGCGAATGCGCCGAAGTTAACTGCGTTGATGTTGTTCCAACCGCAGAAGTAGCTTGCGATGAGGACTGCGGCTGCAATGATAATCAGAGCCAAACCTGAATATTGAATATTCTTTCCCATAGTTATATGTTGTTTTTTGTTTATTTTCTAACTGCAAAGAAACATATAAATATTTAGAGAACGAAATTTTTTCCGTAAAAAATCTGTCTTTTTGCTTATTTCTTTTCTTAAAATGCCCTTTGTGGAGTATTCGGCCGTTCGCAATTATGTTGTGGCCACTTTTTCTGCTATGTGAAATGGTGTCTTGTTGCCGTTTGGAGCGGCTGTTTTTAAAAAGCACATTGTAAAACTTTGGTATTTCAAAAATTATGCTTATCTTTGCACCCGCGTTTAGATAAACGAATGTTTAACCAATTTATTAATTAAAAATGAATCAATACGAAACCGTTTTCATTTTAACTCCCGTTTTGTCTGATGCTCAGATGAAGGAAGCGGTAGAGAAGTTCAAGGGCATTCTCACTGCTGAAGGTGCTGAGATTGTCAATGAGGAGAACTGGGGTCTCAAGAAGCTTGCTTACCCCATCCAGAAGAAAACAACAGGCTTTTATGTAATGTTCGAATTCAATGCAGAGCCTAAGGTAATCTCAAAGTTGGAGTTGCAGTATCGTCGCGACGAGCGCGTTATTCGCTCTTTGGTTGTTAAGTTGGACAAGTATGCTGCTGAGTATGCTGCCAAGAGAAGAAATTTAAAAGGTAATAAGGAGAATTAATTATGGCACAGACACCTTCAGAAATCAGATATTTGACACCTCCTACAGTTGATGTCAAGAAGAAGAAATATTGCCGTTTCAAAAAGAACGGTATCAAGTATATCGATTACAAGGATCCCGAATTCTTGAAGAAGTTCTTGAACGAGCAGGGTAAGCTTCTGCCCCGTCGCATCACCGGTACTTCATTGAAGTTCCAGCGCCGTATTGCTCAGGCTGTTAAGCGTGCACGCCACTTGGCTTTGCTGCCTTTTGTTACTGACATGATGAAATAATAGGAGGAATAATTATGGAGCTTATATTGAAAGAAGATGTAATCAACTTGGGTTACAAAGACGATATCGTTAAGGTAAAGGACGGTTATGGCCGTAATTATTTGATTCCAACAGGCAAGGCTGTCATCGCTACAGAGTCTGCAAAGAAGGTACTCGCTGAGAACTTGAAGCAGCGCGCTCACAAGCTCGCTAAGATCAAGGCAGATGCTGAGGAACTCGCAAAGAAGTTGGAGACTGTATCTTTGACAATTGCAGCTAAGGTCAGCGAGGCTGGTGCCGTTTACGGTTCAGTTGGTGCTGCTCAGGTTGCTGAGGAGCTTGCAAAGCTTGGCTTCGAGATCGACCGCAAGATCATTGTTGCAGAGGCAGCAAAGGAGGTCGGTTCTTACAGCGCAACAATCAAATTGCACAAGGAGGTTTCTGTAAAGGTTCCTTTCGCAGTTGTTGCTGAGGCTGCTGCTGAGTAAGACAGAGTCTTGAAACATTATAGAAAAGGTGATGCTTTGTGCGTCACCTTTTTTTGTTTGGTATCAGGTGCTTTTAGGGCGAAATAGTGATGTTCCATAAAATATTTGCCGGAGTTTGCTTGCAAATTGAAAATACTTTATATCTTTGCGATTGACAACGGTGTAACCATCCCCTGCGGTGATGGTTAGTAAAAGGGAATCCGGTCAAAATCCGGAACTATACCCGTAGCTGTAGGTTCCAGCAAAACCCAGATATTCTGTTGCCACTGCTCCTTGTGGGTGGGAAGGCTTCTGGGCGGAACGAGTCAGAAAACCTGCCTTGTCGATTATGTTTTATACAAACCCCGGGTAAGGGTTTTATGGACTTTTTTATGCAATACAGGTTTTTATATTTATTGTGCGCCTTTGGCGTTCTCTTTGGTTCTTTCCCGCTCTATGCGCAGGAGGGCGACTCGTTGGATTATCTACTTGAGGATGCAGTCGTGTTGATGCAAGGTCGTACTGAACCGGAGAATTCGCTTGCTCCTTTCAGGAGGATTGAGGACTCTGATGTTGCCCGTTATGGCTTGCAGAATGTTTCTGAGGCATTGAGGCTGATGCCAGGAGTCTTTGTCCAGGACTATGGCGGTGTGGGTGGTCTCAAGGCTGTCTCTGTCCGTGGGCTCGGTGCAAAACATACGGCGGTGAGCTATGATGGGGTAGTGGTGTCCGATGCGCAGAGCGGTATGGTGGACCTTGGGCGGTTTGCTTTGGAAGATATCTCCGAGGTTACGCTTGTAACCGGACAGGATGACAGGATCGCATTGAGAACCGCACGTGAATATTCTTTGGCATCGCATGTCTCAATGCGGAGCTCGTTGTTCTCGAACGATGGATATCTGTCGTGGCGTCCCGGTGTTGTTTCGTCTGTGAAATTACAGGGCGGTTCTTTTGGCCTTGCCGGTGTGTCGTCCCGCAGCAGTTATCGTGCCGATGATGGTAGGTTTGCGGCCTCTCTTGCCGGAAATTATATGCGCAGTGACGGAATGTATCCATTCACTCTTGTCAACGGTGCCCTTTCATCACGTGAAAAACGGCGTGACAGCGATGTGGAGTCGTTGGCGTTTGAGGGTAACGTCAGGGCGAATGTGCTTGAGGGCAGCCTGCGTGCAAAGCTATATTATTACGGTTCGGAAAGGGGGCTTCCCGGTGCAGTCAACCTTTATAATAAGGAAAACAGGGAGCGTCTTTGGAATAGGAACTTCTTTGCGCAGGCTGTGTATGACCATGCTCTGTCGGACAATGCCGATATTAGGGCTGTCGTGAAATATGACCGCAACTACTCGCGCTTCAAGGATGTGAATAAAAATTATGCCACCGGTGAGCAGGTTGATGTGAACCGCCAGA
Organism: uncultured Bacteroidales bacterium; assembly: GCA_937906165.1. Lineage (GTDB taxonomy): Bacteria > Bacteroidota > Bacteroidia > Bacteroidales > Bacteroidaceae > HGM04593. Next base: position 21,509 of record CALCYA010000141.1, read on the forward strand.
ATGAGTATTATCTCTCGGTGGCGGTGTCCGCGAATCCCTCCAGGCTTTTCTGCTGGTCTATGGCATCTGATATCTCGTATGCTACACTTGAAAATAATTTCGAGAACAGCAAGGCGCCGCGCCGCTTCTCTTCTTATACCGTCTTTGCGGCGTCATGCAAATTCAAAGCTGTGACAATTGTCGGCTCTCTGCTTGCGACATATATTAATGACGAGGTGAAATATGGTATAGCATCATCTCCTTTCAAGAGACTCTCGCCTGCACTTTCTTTTTCGGTGAAGCCTATCAGCGGCTATGGTGGACTAATGTTCCGTGCCTCGTTCAAGGACTCTTATCGTATGCCAACTTTTGCCGACCTCTACTATCTGCGCCAGGGAAACACGGCTCTCAGGCCTGAAAGGGCTACTCAATATAATGTAGGCGTGACATGGAGGGAATACTTTGCTCTTCTCGGGGCAGACGGCTATGTGTCAATTACTGCCGATGCATATTATAATGATGTGCGCGACAAGATTGTGGCGTTGCCTACAATGTATATATGGCGTATGATGAATTTCGGCAGGGCCGATATTTTCGGGGCAGATGTGAGTGTGTCGTTGTGGTTGCGCTTCGCAAGGGAGTATTCTTTGCGGGCTGACGTGGCCTATTCCTGGATGAATGCAGTTGATGTTACCGATAAATCGGCAAAGAATTATCGTCATCAACTCCCGTATACTCCTGCCCACACAGGTAACTTCTCGCTGACATTTGAGAATCCGGTTGTTGATGCTACGTATATGCTCGCTGCGGTTGGCGAGCGTTATATGCTCCCTCAGAATACCGAGCGCAACAGAATGCCCGGCTATGTGGAACATTCATTTGTGCTGAATCGTGATTTTCGTTTCGGGGATGCCATGTTGCATTTGCAGGGCAAATTCATGAACCTCTTGAATACGCATTACGAGGTGATACGTTATTATCCTATGCAGGGCTTCTCGTTCCTCTTCTCTGCCGGTGTCGATTTCTAACCCTTAAATAGTTGTATTATGAAAACTTATGCAAAATTCCTTTTGTTGTCGGCCGCAATGTTCTCTTTTGTAGCCTGTTCCGATGATGACAATTCCCAACCCGTCCCTCCCGATGCGGAGAAAGGTGGTGTGATGTATGTTCTCAATTCCGGTGACTGGAAGAGCAATAACTCTTCGCTCACAAGATACGATGCCTCCACGGGTGAGTCAGTGCAGGGCTATTTTGAGCAACAGAATGGCCGTGGATTGGGAAATACTGCAAACGACATGATTGTTTACGGCTCAAAGATGTATATTGCCGTAGCCGGTGAAAGTACTATTGAGGTGGCAACGCTCGATGCAAAATCGTTGAAGCAGATTGAGTGTGGTGCGCAGCCCCGCTATCTTGCGGCTTATGGCGGAAAGGTGTATGCTACATATTATGACGGTCATGTTGCGCGCATAGATACAACTTCGCTTGTGGTCGATGCAAAAGTGAAAGTTGGCCGTAATCCTGAGCAGTTGGCCGTGTGCGGCAATAGATTGTTTGTCGCTAACTCCGGCGGAATGGATTATAATACTGAAATCGGTTATGACAATACCGTTTCTGTCATAGACCTTGCGTCTTTCTGTGAGGTGGATAAGATTGAGGTTGCTTTGAACCCCGCGAATGTTGTCTCAACCGATGATGGTGTGTTTGTTGCTTCTTATGGCAACTATGCCGACGTCCCAAGCGCTTTGCAATATATCTCAAAGGGTGGCGTACAATATGTTCTGCCTGATGCGTGCAGGCAGATGACTGAAATCTGCTATAATTCGGGGACGTTGTACGGTTTTCTTTCGCAGTACGATGCCAATTGGAATGCGACGATAACATATATCTCGTATAATCCATCTACAGGAGTCGTTGATGTTCCGTGGATTAAAGAGGAGCAGAAACCTGTTCCTTATAAGGTTTGTGCGGTAGGGGAGTATGTTTGCGTTACAGCATCCGATTATATGAATGACGGCGATGTTTACCTTTATGATACTGACGGAATGTTGGTTTCAAAATTCTCTGCCGGTCTTAACCCGGTGAAGGCGGTTGCTGTTGAGTGATGTCTTTGATTATATATAATAATAAGGTTTGGAGTGTCCTTTTTTGGCACTCCAAATCGTTTTTAATTATTGGACGGAATTTTATAAAAATGAAAGATTTTGCAGAAAATCGAAAAAAAAGTCCGAATTATTTTTGTATTAAACAAATATTCCATACTTTAGCCGAGCAATGGTGATGCAAACTGATGCATTTCTTTTCCGGCTACTGTTTTTTTCTTGCAGGTGTTTGAAAAGATAATCAAGGCAAAAGTTTGGGGTTTTTGTAAATTTTGACTGAAAATTTAGAGAATTGCGCACTTAAAAACTGCGTAATTAATTTTTTCTCGCTTTTTCTTAAAAATTTCTTCCAAAAAGTTTGTCAGTTCAGAAAAAAGCTCTACCTTTGCACTCGCTTTCGGGAAG
>CALCYA010000142.1 GCA_937906165.1 uncultured Bacteroidales bacterium
TATTCCAGCCACGGAGTGCACCCTCGGCGCGCAGGAAGTCAACCTCGGCCCACTTCAAGAAATAGGTAGGACACATCATACCGGCAAGTACACTGTCATCAAATGTTGAATATGCCTGACGCATGTTCTGCGCGTATGTCTGACCTTGTTCAACAAGTGTTCCTGAGCGAATACCGCATATTCTTGTTCCTGCGGGCATTGTAGTACTGTCCTTCTTGTTGAAGATAGCGTTGTTGTTAGGCAAGAACAGATACTTTGTGTATGGGTGGTCAAGGCTCATCAAGAGGCTCTCGAACGATGCACACATGCGCAAGTCGCCCCAGCTGTTCGCAATATCAAGAAGCGGGTGTGTGAAACCGCTGATAATTGGGAATATACCTTGCTGCTCGTCTGCATTCTCTACAACACCTGCAGCTACAGCCTCCTCGGCCCAGCGCTGTGCTGTCTCAGGCTCAACCTTTACAATGTGCATGGCCATACGCAACTTCAAAGAGTTGGCGAGCTTGATGTATGAGTTCATGCTCATGTCGCCGATGAGTACGCCACGGCTTGTCTGGCAGTAGCCCATCATGAGGTTCTCTATCTGTGCCTTGTACCAATCGGGGCGTGTCTCGTAGTTGTTGAGGCAGGCAACGATTGTGTCAATGTTCTCAACGATACCATAGTAAATGGTTCTTACATCGTTGTACTCATATGGCTCCTCAGAGTTCTGCTTGTCCTCGAGGTATGTGTATGGGCCTGAAAGGTCGGCCTGCTCCTGTGCAATTACACAGTAGTAGAGCAGGTTGATGGCCTTCATCTCCGGGATTGAGTCCACCAATGGGTGGTTGAGCAACGGCATGATGGCATTCTTTGCCATTGTGTACGCACCGAGAGGACCGCCGTTGAACTCTGCCGATACGTTATATGTAGATGTCAATGTACCGTACATGAAGTCCTTGTGAGGAACTGTAAAATACTGTGCATAGAGGTCGGGACCGAGGCTATACTGACGCTGGTAAGCGTGTGCGGCAGGCATGCCACCCTCTTTACCGCCGCGGATATTGTACTGTCCGCTAAGTGTCTGGCCAAAGTATCCGTACATTACAAGTGTGTCAATGGCGGCCTTTACGCCTTCTGGAGTAGGCTGGTTCTGATATGGAATCGAGTCCACATTACCCACATATCTTGTGGTTTCTGTCTGTATTGTGCTCATGCTGTTCTCGGCGCCCGGATCATCGTAGTCAAGACATGACTGCATTGTTACTGAGGCTACGAAAAGAGAACCTGCGAGCATTAAATATTTTTTCATAGATATCATTTTTTTGTTAATTAATATTCTGTATTCCTCAATATATTAAAGGTTCAACTTGATGTTCAGACCGAATGTGCGTGCTGAAGGATAGTTGAATACATCAATACCGCCCAAACCGTTGGCTGTTGACAATGATACGTCCGGGTCAACAGGTGAGTCTTTGTAGAGGAAGAAGAGGTTGCGGCAAACGAATGAGAGGCTCAGGTTCTTGTACTCACCGAAGAGGTTACGGAATGTGTAACCCAGAGAGAGCTCGCGCAAACGGAAGTTTGTAGCATCGTAGATGTAGCTTGAAGCATCGCTATTGCCTACAAACGTGTAGTAGTCTTTTACTGCTATAAGGTCACGGCCCTCATTAAGGTACATGCCGTGGCTGCCGTCAGCCGTGTAGATTCCGTTCTTCTCTGCATGGAGACGTGCAGCACCGCTACGCTCCGATGCACCGAAGTAGTCAAGATAACCCTCTGTCAAAGAGATTACCTTACCGCCAATGCGGCCGTTGATAAGGAGGAAGAGTGAGAAATCCTTGTATGTGAATGTGTTAGACCAAGAGAGCTGGTACTTGCTGTTGAGGTTACCGGCGAACTTCTGGAACTTCTTGTTTGCATCGCGTACACGCAGCTTGCCACCGTCTGTTACTGCTACATAACCACCGAGTGATGGCTTGCCGTTTGAAACATAGATGTCACCCTTCTTGTTTGACAACTGTGCCTCTACTGTTACAGGATTTCCGTTTGCATCGATGATGTCAGCTGTAATGGGCTCTGTTGAATACATGTCAATAGGCTCCCATGCGCCATTGTTCTCAACCCACTGGTGTGTAGTGTACTTGTATACGTCGCAGTTGTAGCGTGTGAAGTCTGTGATGTAGATGTCACCGTAAGCACCGCCCTTTCTGTAGAGGAGCTGTATCTTACCTCCGGCAAGAGATGTTGACATGTCTTTGTCGTAACCATACTTGTCCTTGAATGTAGCCTCAATCTCATTGTGGTTATATGAGAAGTTGACAGAAGTCTTCCAACGCCAGTCACGGTTTATTTTCCAGTCGTAGCCTACTGTAAGCTCGATACCCTGGTTGCGGATGATACCGCTGTTTACAGGCTGTGCCTTACCGTTTGTTCCGGCAATCTCAAGATAAGAGTTGTGCATTGCAGAGTTGTAGTATGTAAGGTCGACATTCAGACAATCTTTGAAGAACTGCATCTCAAGACCCGTCTCGAAAGACTTTGTCTTCTCCGGTATCGGTATGAAGAAGTTTGTTCCAACAGTTCCGACAGCACCTGTTGACTCATCCTGGTTCACTGCCGAATAGTCCTTGTTAGGAATAGAGTTACCTACCTCAGAATAGCTCAAACGATACTTTGCATATGTGAACCAGTCCGGCATCTTTATCATGTCGCTGAGGATGGCATTGGCACCAAGACCAAAGTATCCATAGCTCTCATCAACGCCAAGATGACTGTACTGTCTGAAAGGACGGTACCAGTCCTGACGATAAGAACCATCAATGAAGACAACGTCTTTCCAACCTACCTGTGCTGTTACAAGGGCTGCCTGGTCCCAATTAGAACTCTTGCTCTTTGTTGTAACGCCAGGACCGCCGTATTTTGGTTCAAAACGGTTGATTACAGTTGGAATACCGGTAGAAATGCCATCTTTAGTCATGTCGGCTGTAGCTGCACCTATATATGTGTTGCTGCTGTTACCCTTGATGGTGTGACCTACATAACCGGCTGTTGCCGAGAGTGACCAATCCTCGCCGAAGTCCTTATTATAAGAGAGCATGTAATCGGTATAAATCTCGTTTGTTCTGCTGTTGTTGAGATAGTATGTACCATAACGATACATGTCAACCGGACCCCAAGTGGATGCATATGTACCACCCTCGCTCTGGTATTTGGTGTGGTCGATAGATACACGGGCCTGGAGGTTCAAGCCTTCAAGGATGTTTACAGTAGCGTTGAATGCTGCCGAGAAACGCTCCTCGTTTGTCTCGCCGTTTGCCATGTTTGTGAGCCAGTATGGGTTGTTGTACATCGGGTACTGGAAAGCATACTGCTGCTGAGGACCGGTCAAGAGCACGTGATCGCGTTCCTGGATATAGTTGCCGCCCTCATTTCTATAATAAATCTGTGTACCTTTACCTTCGGCATTACCTGATGACCACCATGAACCGTCAGCTTTGTAGTTATCCTTGTAATAATCCATATCTACGTCACGTGGTGTGGTGTAGAGGTGATATATTGGGTTACCGACGGTACCACCACCTACACGATTCTTTGTCTTTGCCTGGTTGTAGTTGATGTTGATTCCCAATGTGATGCGGTCCCATAGTTTGTAGTTCTGGCGGAACGCGAATGTGTTGCGGTTGTAGCGGTTAGACTCTATCATGCCGATTGAGTGTGTATTTGAGTAAGATGCGTATGTCTGTATCTTCTCGGTACCGCCTGAAACTGATATTGAGTTTGTAGTGTTCACACCTACATCATAGAACTCTGCGATATCGTCCTTTGCATAGTTGCGCAGATAGGCGTTCATGTAGTTAGGAACCTCTGTAGTTGTACCGTCCTCGTTCTTGATTGTTGTTGTCTGCTGGAAGTACTGCTTGTCACCGACATACTGGTAAACGTGTTTGCCATTTCCACTCAGACGATCTCCCCAGTTGTTATAGACAAGTGAATTGCCGCCGGTACGGAAGCTACCGTATGAGTTCTGTAATTCAGGAGTAATGAGTGGGGTGTCAAATGTGGTGCTTGAGTTGAATGTGACTTCCATCTTACCCTCTTTACCCTTCTTTGTGGTAATCATGATGACACCGTTGGCTGCACGCGAACCATAAAGGGCTGCAGCATTCGCACCCTTGAGGACGTTCATTGACTCGATATCATCAGGGTTGATCATTGAAAGCGGGTCGCTTCCCTCTGATACACCTGCATATGTCAGGTTTTCGGCATTGCTCTCCTGACCTCTGATGCTGTTTGTCATAGGCACACCGTCCACAACGATAAGTGGAGCGTTCTCACCCATGATTGACTTGTTACCACGGAGAGTGATTTTTGATGCACCACCGGCACCACCGGCACTCGGTGTAATTGTGATACCTGAAACCTTACCCTCGAGAGAGTTGATGAGGTTTGCATCAGGAGCCTTGAAAAGGTCATCTGCCTTTACCATCTGTGTGGCATAGGTAAGAGACTTCTCCTTACGCATGATACCCATGGCGGTTACAACCAATTCCTCAAGCTGGTTGTTCTCTTCTACCATTACGAAGTTCAATGCACCGCCGTTCCATACCTGGTCCTCACAGGTGAAGCCCATGAGGGTTGCGCGGATTGTTGAACCCTTCTTTACGTTGTTCAGCACGTAAGATCCGTCAAAGTCCACGAATGCCGAGTTCTGTGTTCCGACAACGTAGACAACGGCGCCGATCATCTCTTCGCCTTTGTCAGACATTACTGTACCTTTCACTGTGCCGTACTGCTGATCCTGCTGTACGATGGCTGTGCTTGCCCAAGACTCAACGGGCAAGAAGGAAAGTGGAATTCCCATGATGGCTGCTGCTATGAGCGACCTTCCAACCGATTTAAGTAATTTCATATTGTTTTTTTTAGTTTGGTATGATTCGCTTTTTGTAAGCAAATCAGTCCCAATGGTTAAAGTTTGATAAGTAATTCCTATTTAATTCGAAAATTATGATTTTTTACAGAATATTATACGGGTTTTACCATTTTCAAAAGTAACTAAATATTTTTCTTTTAGAAACTTTTTTCTGCTTTTTAATATAATTAATTAAAAAATATTTCGGGAAATGATTTCAGTAGTTTGCCATATAAAAATTCATCCGCACAGACATATCTGTGCGGATGAATGTGAAAATAGAGTGTTGTCTTACTTTATCTCCCAAATCTCGTTGGTCTCCAACAGCTCGCTGAAGCAGTGGTAGCCCTTCGCGTTCTTCACCTCCTCGACCTGTGCGTGTACGGCGTCGTTGTATGTGACAGCCTCCACGTCACGGATTACGCCAAGTGCTATCGGGAAGTCCGGGCCCTCCATCAGGGCGAGCTTCAGGTGCAGGGTGGTGTCCTTGCAGTGTGCGTCGTGGACAAGGATGTCGTTCTCTGTAACGCCGTTCTCGCCAATCTTCACAACCTTCAGGCCGAATCCCTCCTGCATGAGACCGTACTCGCGGTTCTCGCCGAAAATCATCGGTTTGCCGTGCTCAAGGTAGATGGCGTTCTTCGCACGTCCTTCCTTGGTGTAGACGCTCTCGTGCGTGCCGTTGTTGAAGATGACGCAGTTCTGCAGAACCTCGGTCACCGATGCTCCCTTGTGCTTTGCAGCCGCCTTGAGACACTCTACTGCAGCAGCCATGTCTGTTGCGACACAACGTGCGAAGAAGTTGCCGCGTGCTCCGAAGCATAGCTCTGCCGGGCGGAACGGGTCCTCTACAGTGCCGTAGGGCGATGATTTGCTCACGAAACCGCGTACCGATGTAGGTGAGTACTGGCCTTTGGTGAGGCCGTAGATGCGGTTGTTGAGCAGAATCATGTTGAGGTCGATGTTACGGCGTACAGCGTGTATGAAGTGGTTACCGCCGATGGCAAGGCCGTCACCGTCACCCGATACCTGCCACACGGTGAGGTCGGGGTTGGCAACCTTTGCACCGGTGGCAATGGCTGCCGAACGTCCATGTATGGTGTGGAAACCGTAGGTGTTCATATAGTAGGGCAAGCGTGATGAACATCCGATACCCGAAATCACTGCAATGTTATGCGGGGCAACGCCCAGTTCGCCCATTGCCTTGTGGAGCGCACCCAGGAATGAGTGGTCGCCACATCCCGGACACCAACGTGGCTGTCCGAACTTGTAATCTTGTGCTTTATATTCGCTCATCTCTTAACCCTCCATAATTTTAGTGAATGCCTCCACCAGTGAAGCGACTGCGAAAGGCTGGCCTTTCACCTCGTTGTACTGGCGTAACTCAACTCCCTCGAACTTGCTGCGCAGATAACCTGCGAACTGGCCCATGTTCTGCTCGGCAACTACAATCTTCCTGTATCTGCGCAGAACCTCCTCGGTGTTGCGTGGCAGCGGATTGATGAACTCAAAGTGTGCAAGGGCAACCTTCTTGCCCTCGGCGTTCATCTGCTGCATGGCCTCGCAAAGGTGGCCGTATGTGCCGCCGAAGCCTACAATCAGCAGGTCGGCATCCTTGTCGCCCTCCACCTGCAGCTCGGGCAATGTGTCAGCGATTTTCGCAACCTTGCGTGCGCGTGCCTCAACCATGTTGTGGTGGTTGGCAGGGTCGTTGCTTATGGCGCCTGTAGCAGCGCTCTTCTCAAGACCGCCGATGCGGTGGGTAAAGCCCGGAGTGCCGGGAACTGCCCAATAGCGTACGTCTGTCTCCGGATTGCGTTTGTAGGGGCTCCAGCCCTCCTGCATCTCGGGAGTGACGTATGGCGGAACTATTGCTGGATAGCTGTCGATGTCAGGGAGTTTCCATGCTGCCGAACCGTTTGCGATGAATGCGTCGGTGAGTAGGATGACAGGTGTCATGTGCTCCACGGCAATCTTGCAGGCTGTGAATGCCGCATCAAAGCAGTTGGTAGGTGATGTTGCTGCTATGACAGGGATTGGGCTCTCGCCGTTGCGGCCGTATAGTGCCTGCAACAGGTCGGTCTGCTCGCTCTTTGTGGGCAAACCTGTAGAAGGGCCACCGCGCTGTACGTCAATGATTACCAGCGGCAACTCTGTGATAACGGCAAGGTTTATGGCCTCGCTCTTGAGACAGATACCGGGGCCTGATGTGGATGTACAGGCAAGTGCTCCGGCGTAGGCGGCGCCCACTGCCGATGCGCAACCGGCTATCTCGTCCTCGGCCTGCATTGTCACAACACCCATTGACTTGTGCTTTGCAAGTTCGTGCAGGATGTCGGTAGCAGGGGTGATGGGGTATGAGCCCAGGAACAGCCTCATGCCGGCCTTTTCGGCAGCAGCCATGAGTCCGTATGCTGTGGCCTTGTTACCGTTGATGTCCATGTAACGGCCTTTCTTCTGCTCTGCGTTGCTCTCGATGCTGTAGGTGTGCGCGATGGATGTGTGGGTGTTGTGTCCCATGTCGTATCCGGCGCGCAGAACCTTTATGTTTGCCTCGGCAATCTCAGGCTTCTTCGCGAACTTTGCGCGGAGCATGTTCTCGGCAAGGGTAAGGTTGCGGTCGTATATCCAGCATACAAGACCCAGCGCAAGCATGTTCTTGCAGCGCAGGATGCTCTTGTTGTCCATTCCGCTGTCCTTGAGTGTCTCCTGACACAGCGATGTGATGGGGCAGGGTACAACCTCGCAGGTGATACCTAACTCCGCAATGGGATCGTCGGTCTTGAACTCTGCTTTCTGAAGGTCCTTCTCGGTGAACGAGTCGCTGTCGATGATGATTGCTCCTGTAGGCTTGCAGTGCTTGTGCTGTGTCTTCAGGGCCGCCGGGTTCATCGCGACCAGAATGTCGCATTTGTCACCGGGAGTGAGAACCTTGTCTGCTCCAACGTGTACCTGGAAGCCCGATACACCGGTGAGCACTCCTTGCGGGGCGCGTATGTCGGCGGGATAGTCGGGGAAGGTACAGATGTCATTTCCCACCGTCGCTGAGATGGTTGAGAAGATGTTGCCGGCCAACTGCATGCCGTCGCCCGAATCACCCGAGAAACGTACTACAATCTGGTCGAGTTTCTGTGTTTGTCCTTTTTCTGCCATTTTTATGGTCTTTTATGGTTGGTTATATCTGTCTTTGGCTTTCGTGCCAATATCATTGCGCCAAATTTCGCAAACATTTATGATATTAAGAAATGTTTTTGAATAAAAAAAACGGTTATATGCAATAAAAAGGCGTGGATGCTTGGATTTCCACGCCTTTTATTGCTGTCAAGTCATGTATGTATGGAGTGACTTTTACATCTCTCCCATTCCGCCGTCCATGTCCTCATATCCGCTGCTCGGCATCTCCTGCTGTTTGCGTTTGGGCATCTGTGCCTTCATGTTACCGAAGCTGTAGGTTAGTGTTATGCCGAATGTGCGGCCACCGCGTGAGCTCTCCGAGTCGCGTGTGAAGAAATCGTTCTTTGTGACGCTGTGCCAGCCGCGTGAGTCGAGAAGGTCTCGTGCGTTCACGCTGATGCTCCAGTTCTTGTTGAACATCTTGCGAAGTCCAAGGTCGAGCGAGTAGCTTGGCTCGCGGTGTCCCTGAGCTACTATTCTCTTTGCATTGTAACGGCCGGTGAGCTGCATCGTGACACTCCAGGGGAGTATTACGCTTGCTGTCATTCGCGCGTTCCATGAGAAGTTCTCGTCGGCCTCGCCTGTAATCATCTGGTTGTTGATGATGTACTTGAAGTCGTCGAGCTTGTAGTAGAAGAAATTCAAGGTCGTTGTGAGGTCAAGTATCTTGAAGAGTCTGTTCTTGCCGACAATCTCAAGACCTGCCGACTGTGTGCTTGCCACATTCTCGTTTGTGGTGTAGATGACACGGCCTTCGCTGTAGCTTATGCGCTCGATGACATCCTCTGTTGTACGGTAGTAACTTGAGATTGAGAGAGTGTGGTTCTTCCAACTCTTCAGGTAGTTGAGCTCGTATGCGTTAGAGTACTCCGGTGTAAGGTTGGGGTTACCGAATGAGATGTTCGTGGAGTCGCTGATGTTCTGGAAACTGTTGAGCTGTCCTCCCCAGGGACGGCGCAGACGGCGTGTATAGTTGACCTGGATCTCCTGGCCTTCACTTATCTCGTAGCTGAGGAACGCGCTCGGGAACAGCTTGAAGAAATCCTTGCTTGTGAAGCCCGGAATATCTCCGTTCTGCTCCTGTGCATAGCCGTATGAACGTGTCTTTACATTCCACTGCTCGGCACGCAGGCCCACCTGGTAGCCCAACTTGCCTATGCGGCCCGAGTATGTGGCATACAGCGCGTGTGTCTGCTGCTTGTAGCGGAACTTGTTATAGAGTCCCTGGTCAAGCACGGTGTGTGCCTCGTCGGTGTAAGTGATGACGGGGCTGTTGTCGTCCGAGAAGTCGCCTTTGTAACCGGCCTCGATGCGGTGGTTGTCGTTTATCTTGTACTCGTAGTCGAGCTTTATTTCGGTATTGCTGTTCTTGTTCTCGCCATCCTGGAACTGGTAGCTATTGTGGGTTACAGGATTGTCGCCCAGAATTTCGGTAGTTTGCGTGTATGTGGCGTCACGTTTCTGTGTCCACTCGTGGTGTCCCACCGAGAGGTCTATGAAGTGTGTGTCGCTCCAACGGTGTGTGTAACCCATCTCCACGTTGTACATGCGTGGTGTTCCTTCCTGTGATGTGCGGCGGTCTGTACGGCGGTTCGGGTCACCGAATGTGCCGTCGGCATTCACCGCTCCGCTCTCGCTTGTGACACGGTTATTGTGCTTGCCGCCACCGAACATTCCCATGAGGTTTCCGTAGAACTCGTCCTTCTCGGTGAAGCGCCATGTGAATCCTGCGCGTCCGAAGATGTTGTTGGGGTTGTGGTCGCCGGTACTCTTCTGCTGCTGGTAGCTGTTGTATGGCTCGCCAACGTATTCTGTAGTGGTAGTACCTTCGTTTTCGAACTTCATGTTGCGGTAGTTGAGTCCGCCGTATGCGTCGAACTTGCCGCTGCTGAAATTCACGTTGACTCCGGCATTGTAACCGCCTTTCGAGTCGCCGCCGGCCTGTGCGCTGCCGTAGTAGCCTGCCTTGCGGTCACGCTTGAGGATGATATTGATGATACCTGCTGTTCCCTCGGGAGAGTGCTTTGCCGATGGGTTGGTGATTACCTCAATCTTCTCTATTGATCCGGCCGGCATCTGCTGAAGTATGTCGCCCTGGTTGTCGGCTGTGAGTCCGCTCGCCTTGCCGTTGATCCATATTGTGACGCTCTCGCTGCCACGCAGTGAAACGACACCTTCGTTGTCAACCTCCACGGACGGTATGTCCACAAGCACATCGCTTGCCGAACCGCCTGTCGAGGCAATGCTCTGGTCCACCGTGAAGACACGCTTGTCTATCTCGAAACTCATCTGTGAACGCTGCTCTGTGACAACCACCTCCTTGAGCATCTTCTTGTCGCTCTTGAGGGTTATGCGTCCCAGGTCAATCTTGCTCTTTGATGATGTGATGTTCACCTTGCGGCTGTCGCTGAGGTAACCCACGAAGGTGAATTGTACGGTGTAACGTCCCTCCTTGAGGTCGCCGATTCTGAATGTACCGTTGTCGTCCGATGTACAACCGGCTGTCGGAGCTGTTGCTCCTTCGGGGGTGACTGCTACGGTCACGAAGCCTAACGGCTCGCCATTCTCGCCGTCGATCATCTTTCCGCTGATGCTGCCCGATACCTGCGCAAGCAGTGCCATAGGCAACATGAGCATAAGTGTAAGTAGTGCTTTCTTCATTATATAATATCTCGTTTTTATTCTATACAGGATAAAGACAGATGATAGTCTGTACATTTGCGGGCGCAAAGGTACAATTAAAATTTGATTGTTAAATATATTTACTTAAGATAGTTTGATGCGTCGCCCGAAATCTGCAGCAAGGATATCTCGCACAGCTTTGTCTGGTACTCCACGGAAATCAGGCGCTCCTCGGCATCGAGGAGGCTCTTCTGTGCCTCGCGCATTTCAATACCTGAAATGTCACCGAGCATGTAACGCTCTTTCGCAATCTCGTGGTTCTCGCGTGCAGTCACAACATTCTGTTTCTCAAGGTTCAGCAGCTGTATGTTGTTCCTGTAGGCCTGCCACAGGTTGCCCAGCTCTGCCTTGAGGGCAAGTTCAAGCTGGTTGCGTTGCAGTTCGGCATTGGCAATCTCTATCTTCGCATTGCGCTTTTCGCGTCGGCGGTTGCCGTCCCACAGGTTGAACCCTACAGTGACACCGGCACTGCCGCCCCAGTTGCTGCGGCGTGTGTAGCTGTTGGTGTCATACTTGTTGAACGAGTAGTCATATCCGGCGTTGAGCCTTACGTATGGGTAGTTGCGTGAGAGCACCTTCTTGTAGTCGAGCTGTGCCATTGTGTTGTTCTGCTCGGCATACAAAAGTTCCGCATTGTGTTGCAACATTTTGTTCCAAAGGTCGTTGAACAGGAATGTGGTGTCGGCAACGATGTCTGTTTCCGCAGTCTCGATGGGGGTGTACACCTCCTCTATTGCCATCAGCTCGTTGAGGGCTATTCGGGAGGTGAGCACAATCTCCTGCTGTTTGATATATTGCGCACTGTCGGCGTTGAAGTCCACTTTTGCCTGCTGGTAGTCGAGGCGCGAGAAGTTACCGATGTTGTAACGTTCTTCAACAATGCGAAGCCTCTCTTTGGACAGCCGCACGGCATAGTAGTAGTTTGCCAATCTCAACTTCTGCTGTATGAAGTTGTAGTATTCGGCGGTAAGATTGGCGATGAAGTCCTCTATTGTGATACGGGTGTTTGTCTCTCCCATTCTCTCAAGTTCCTTCAATTGCTTGTAGTTGGTGCTTATGTTGAATCCGTCGAATATTGTCCAGCTGAGCCCTATGCCCGCATTGAGTCCCTGGTCCAGGGAGTTGCGTACCTCCTGCGTCTCGCCTGTAGAGCGCATCTTGCTGTCGCTGCTCGAGAGGCTCGCGTTGTAGCCTGCGTTGATGTCAAGGCTGGGCAGGTAGCCTGCATTCGCCAGCGTGGCATTGTTGTGCGCAATCTGCTCTTTGTTGCGGCTTATGCGCAGTGAGTAGTTGTTCTCAAGTCCCTTTATCAGGCACTCCTGCAGTGTCAGCTTCTGTGCCGATGCTCCTGTGGTCATCGCCATCAAGGCGGCTATTGTAAAAAGTATCTTTCTCATACTGTCTCCTCCTCCTGTTTGCGTTCGGTAGAAATGTAACTGTAGATTGCTGGTACGATGTACATTGTGAGGAATGTCGAAACAAGCATTCCGCCCACTACTGCTGTACCCATCGCTATTCTCTGGTTGGCACCCTCGCCGTTTGCTATGGCAAGCGGCAATAGACCGAGGATGGTCGACACGCTTGTCATCAGGATTGGGCGCAGACGCTGCAATGACGCGCTTCGGATGGCATCCATCTTGCTCTCGCCGCTCTCCTGCTTTTGGTTGGCGAACTCCACGATAAGGATACCGTTCTTTGCTACAAGACCGATGAGCATGATGATGCCGATCTGGCTGAAGATGTTCATGGTTATGTCACCGAAATACATGAATATGAGTGCTCCGGCAATGGCCAAAGGCACGGTGAGCATGATTGTGAACGGGTCCTTGAAGCTCTCGAACTGCGCGGCAAGGATAAGGTAGATGAGCACCAGTGCAAGGATGAACGCGAACATGAGGCTTGATGAACTCTCGCGGAACTCCTTTGAGTCACCTGCGAGGGCTGTGCGGAACGTGTCGTCAAGAACCTCCTCGGCAATCTTGTCCATCTCGTCAAGGCCGTCACCTATGGTCTTGCCCTCGGCAAGTCCTGCCGATACGGTGGCCGACAGGAAACGGTTGTAGTGGTAGAGCTTGGGCGGCGCCACGCTCTCTATGAATTCCACAAGGTTGTCAAGCTGGACCATCTCGCCCTGGTCGTTGCGTATGTAAATGGATTTCACGCCTGTGGGGGTGTTGCGCTGCTGGCGGTTTACTTGGCCGATAATCTCGTACTGTTTGCCGTTCATGTAGAAATAGCCCATACGCTGTCCGCTGAGGCCATACTGCAATGTCTCGGCAACGTCGCGTACGCTTGTCCCCATGCTGCCAGCCTTGTCGCGGTTGATGTTCACCCTCACCTCGGGGCTGCTGAACTTGAGGTCCACATCGGCCATCTTGAAGGTTGGGTTGTCGTGTACGCGGCTCAGGAATTCCGGCAGCACCTTCTGTAGCTTCTCGATGCTTGTCGCCTGGATTACATACTGTACCGGCATGCTTCCTCGGCGTCCGCCGAACGATGACTGTTGCTGTACAAAGGCACGTGCCTTTGTCTTCTTGCTTACGGCTGCTGTCAGTTTCTCGGCAACCTCCATCTGTGTATAGTCTCGCTCGCTGATATCCTTGAGGCTGATGGTTATGTTACCGCTGTTGCTTGATACACGGGCTGTTACCGATTGTGCGTCGGGTACGATGGAGTCTACAAGAGCATTTATCTCCTCGGTGTAGTCGCGCATGAACTCATAGCTCACTCCCTCGGCACCGCGGGTGTTCACGGTAATCCTCGAGCGGTCTTCCATTGGTGCCATCTCTGCAGGAATCTCTCCCCACAGGAACCAGATGAGCACGAACATTAGGATTGATACCGGTATTGAGACCCAACGCACCTTCATGAATGCGTCGAGTGACTTGCTGTATATGTTGTTAAGCCCCTCGAAGAACGGCTCTGTCTTGCGGTAGAACCATTTTTGCTCCTTGCGCCTCTTGAGCAGTTTTGTAGCGAGCATCGGGGTAAAGGTAAGTGCTGCAAAAGAGGATATTATCACAGAGCCCGCTACCACAAAACTGAACTCACGGAACAGACGTCCGCTGGTACCCTCCATGAACACAATGGGCAAGAACACTGCAACAAGTGTCACAGTGGTGGAGATGACTGCAAAGAAAATCTCCTTTGAGCCCTCGATGCCGGCCTTGAAGGGGTTCATGCCTCTCTCTATTCTGATATATATGTTCTCGGTCATCACAATGGCATCATCCACAACAAGACCCACCGAGAGTACCACGGCAAGCATGGTCAGCACGTTTATGGAGAATCCTGCCACGTACATCACAAAGAATGCGCCTATGAGTGAAACGGGGATAACGATACAAGGGATAAGTGTCACGCGCCAGTCGCGCAGGAACAGGAAGATGATGATGATCACCAGCACGAATGCCTCGTACACAGTGTTCTTCACCTCGTCGATTGATGCGCGGATGAACCTGGTGTTGTCGAAACCGTAAGAGTATTGTATATCCTCGGGAAGGTCCTTCTGCATCTGCTCCATACGCTGGTATACGGCATCGGCAATCTCAATGTGGTTGGCACCCGGCTGCGGAACAACTACCACACCCACCATGGGCACACCATTCATCTTCATGTAGCTCTTGAGGTCGGCAGGGCCAAGCTCAGCTTGTCCTATGTCTCGTATGCGCACGATGTTGCCGTCCTTCTCCTTGACTATAATGTTGTTGAACTCCTGTGCTGTATGCATCTGTCCCATAGTGCGTAGGGTAAGCTCCACACTGTTGCCCTCGATGCTTCCCGACGGCAGCTCCACATTCTCGCTTGTGATGGTGTTCCTTATGTCCACCGGGGTAATGCCGTATGCGGCCATCTTTACAGGGTCGAGCCATATGCGCATGGAGTAGCGTTTCTCTCCCCATATCTGTACGCTGCTCACGTCAGGGATGGTCTGCAGCTGCTCCTTCACGGTGAGGTCGGCAATCTCGCTTATCTCGAGCAATGAGCGGCTGTCGCTCTGTATGGCAACCATAAGGATAGGCATTGCGTCAGCGTCGGCCTTTGAAACAGTCGGTGGGTCGCAGTCGCGCGGCAGGTATCTCTGCGCACGTGAAACCTTGTCGCGCACGTCGTTGGCAGCGGTCTCAAGGTCTACCGACAGGTCAAACTCCACGGTTATGCGGCACATACCCTGCTGGCTTGTACTGGTGAGCGAGCGTATGCCCGGGATACCGTTGATGTTCTGCTCCAGTGGTTCTGTTATCTGGCTCTCGATGACCTCGGCGTTGGCACCTGCGTAGCTACAGGTGACAGAGATTATCGGGTTGTCCACCGACGGGTATTCACGTACACCCAATGTGATGTAACCGATGGCACCGAAGAGCAATATGATGATTGTCAGTACGGTGGCAAGCACCGGACGACGTATACTGAGTTCCGAAATGTTCATAACCTTCTCTTTTTTGTGTTATTGGAATGCTATGATGTTTACCGCAGAACCCTTGCGCAGCTGCAGTGTTCCTGATGTCAGGATTGTGTCGCCGAACTCAAGGCCCTTTACAATCTGTATCTCTGCGTCGGTACGGATTCCTGTCGCCACGTCAACAGGTTCGGCTTTGCCGTTGCGGTATACAAAGACCTTGCTTTTGCCCATCTCGGGGACGATGGCCTCGGCTGGTACTGCGATTGCATCGGGAATCTCCTTCTGTTTCAGACGTATGCCTGCATACTGGCCCGAAAGCAGTTCGCCGTTCTCGTTGGGATAGAGGGCACGTACAAGCAATGTGTGGGTCTCTGCGTCAAGGCTTGCTTCGGTGGCGTATACCTGTGCCTTGAAAGCCTCGAGCTTGCCGTCGACGCTGAACTCAAGGTTCGTGCCTTTCTTTACCTCACCGGCATAGCGCTCGGGAACAGAGAACTCAACCTTTATGGGGGTAACCGATGTCAACTTTGCCACAACGGTTGTGGGTGAAGCGAATGAACCTACACTCACCTGACGCAAACCGATGATGCCGTCGAACGGGGCGCGGAGCTCGGTGAGCTCAATCTGTGCCTTTGTCTTGTCTATGTCAGCGTTGAGTGTCGCAAGTTCGGTCTTCACAATCTCCAGAGCCTCCTTACTTACCGCATCACGCTGCAACAGCGTGCTCTGGCGGTATACTCGCTCCTGGGCAAGTGGAACCTGTGCCTCAAGACGTGCCAGCTGTGCCTGCAGCTCGGCGTCGTTTACCTTGGCAAGCAGTGTGCCTTTCTTTACGTGGCTGCCCTCCTTGAAGAAAATGTCGGTAATCTTACCCGATGTCTCGAATGAGAGCTGTACCTCCTCGTCGGGTACAAGGCGTCCGATAATGGGAATTTCGTCGGTGAGCAGCTGTGGCGCAATCACTTTCGCATACACGTCAAGACTCTTCTTTTTTGTGCTTTTGGGCATTGCATCCGCCTCTGTCAGTTCTTCGTTCTCTTTTGGCATGAGCTGGTAATATCCGAATATTCCGCAGCCTGCAATCAGGAGGGCTACCAGGCCCCATTTCAGTTTGTTGTTCATATGTTTGTATTTTTTTTGTTTTTTCGCTCGAAAGGTAGCTTTTGGACAGAATGCAAAATTACTCAATTTATTAGATAATATAAAAGTGTAAAGGTTTAATTTAAATAAGTTTTTTATTTAATAAATATCAAAACGGCAGATAACGGCAATTAAAGTGCGTTAATAATTGCTTTTTCTTCAACTTTTTACTACCTTTGCAAAAATTTGCGGAGACGTCTCTCTGTCTCGCTTAAAACAGCCAATATTAACAAAAAAAGAATATAGTTATGATTAATGCTCAGGACATTAAAATCGGTACAGCTATCCGTATGGATGGCAAGTTGTATTTCTGCATCGACTTCTTGCACGTAAAGCCGGGTAAGGGCAACACCTTTATGCGTACAAAGCTCAAGGATGTTGTTGACGGCTATGTGTTGGAGCGTCGTTTCAACATCGGTGAGAAGCTTGAGGATGTTCGCGTTGAGCGCCGTCCTTACCAGTATCTCTATCAGGAGGGTACCGACTACGTATTTATGAACAATGAGACATATGAGCAGGTTAACATCTCTGCAGATCAGATCAACGGTGTTGCCTACATGAAGGAGGGTATGACACTCGAGGTTGTAACTGACGCATCAACCGAGACAATCCTCTTTGCCGATATGCCTGTAAAGGTTGTTCTTGCCATCACCTACACCGAGCCAGGTCTCAAGGGTGACACAGCAACAAACGCAACAAAGCCTGCTACTTTGGAGACAGGTGCCGAGATCCGCGTACCTCTCTTCATCAACGAGGGCGAGCTTGTTGAGGTTGACACACGTGACGGTTCTTACGTAGGTCGCGTAAAGGCATAACTTCTAAAAAACAAAGACTTGTTATACTCTATAATTGTCCCAGTTTACAACAGACCGGGTGAGGTAAAGGAACTTCTCGAGAGTCTGTCGGCTCAGACGGTAAAACCATTTGAGTTGGTGATTATAGAGGATGGCTCAAAAGAACGATGTGATCATTTGCTTGATCACTATCGTTCTTTTTTTGCTATCCACTATTACTATAAGGAAAATTCAGGCCGTAGCGACACCCGTAACTACGGTATGGCGCGTGCCAACGGAGACTATATGCTCTTCTTTGACTCGGATGTGATTCTGCCGCCATTCTACTTCGAGAAACTCGAAGCGGCAATGGCTGCCGACTACTGCGACTGCTTCGGAGGCCCCGATGCGGCCGATGATTCTTTCTCGGATATGCAGAAGGCTGTGAGCCACGCTATGACCTCTTTCTGGACAACAGGCGGTATACGTGGCGGCAAGGCTGTAATGGAGAAGTTCTGTCCACGTACCTTCAATATGGGTCTCTCCAAGGCTGTGTATGAGAAGGTGGGTGACTTCAAGGATATGATGGGCGAGGATATCGACCTGAGCATACGCAT
Organism: uncultured Bacteroidales bacterium; assembly: GCA_937906165.1. Lineage (GTDB taxonomy): Bacteria > Bacteroidota > Bacteroidia > Bacteroidales > Bacteroidaceae > HGM04593. The sequence goes on from CALCYA010000142.1 coordinate 17,680, forward strand.
ACGCAATGCCGGTTTCAGGATTCGCCTCATACGCGAGGTGTTTGTATACCACAAGCGCCGCATCGACCTCTCACGCTTCTACAAGCAGGTGAACAACTTCGGTCAGGCGCGCATCTGGTTGCAGCTCATTCATCCCGGCTCGCTCAAACCGGTACATGCTGCACCGGCAATGTTGCTTGTGCTGGGAGTGTTGCTGTTGATAGTATCATTCTTCTGCCCCTGGTTGCTTATGTTGCCGTTGCTTTATGCACTGCTTATCTTTACCGACTCGCTGTTGAAGAACAAAAGCCTGAAGGTTGCCGTTCTTTCTGTTATGGCAGCGGCGGTGCAGATAACAGGCTACGGCATGGGCTTCCTCAAGGCAATGTGGTTCAAGATGATACTCAAGCAGCCGCTCGAGACAAAGGAGAACCTTACTAAACTGTATAACAGAGGATAACAGATGTCGGAACTCAAGCCCAGTATAAAGGAGATGCCGGCCGACGAGCGTCCGCGCGAGAAGGCCATGAAGCACGGTGTGGCCACATTGAGCACCGCCGAGTTGTTGGGCCTGCTCATCGGTACGGGCAATGACGAGGAGACTGCAGTGGGGCTCATGAGGAAAGTCCTTGCTTCGTGTAGTGACAGCATTGCCGAGCTTGCACGCCTCTCTATCGATGACCTCTGCCAGTTCAAGGGCATAGGTCCGGCCAAGGCCATTGCAATACAGGCTGTCTGCGAGCTATGGAAAAGGCGTTCCAGCGATGAACGTCCCGAAAGGGCACGCATCCTCTCCTCAAAGGCGCTTTTCGACTATTTCCACCCGTTGTTGTGCGACTCTTCTGTAGAGCATTGCTATGTGCTGTTGCTCAGCAGCATGAACAAGGTGATAGACCACGTGCTCATTGGCACAGGAGGCCTCACCGCTACGGTGGTCGATGTGCGTCTGATAATCCGCGAGGCTCTTCTTAAACGTGCTACAGCCATTGCCGTGTGCCACAACCATCCTTCGGGCAACCTGAAGCCCAGCCGTGAGGATGACACTCTCACAGCCAACCTTGCTGGAGCATGCAAGGTCATGAATATTCGCATGCTCGACCATATAATAATTACTGATAAAGCTTATTACAGCTATAATGATGAGGGCCGCTTGTAAGTGGCTATAACAAAATGGAGAAGATTGAACTTGAAGAGAAGATTGTTGAGATGATAAAGACGGTCTATGACCCTGAGATACCGGTTAACGTGTATGACCTGGGTCTCATATACCGCATTGAGCTCAAAGAGGACAACTCGGTGGATATCGATATGACGCTGACTGCCCCAAACTGTCCTGCGGCCGATTTCATGATGGAGGATGTAAGGATGAAGGTTGAGTCAATCCAGGGCATAACAGCCGTGAACCTCAATCTTGTATTCGAGCCCGAGTGGAGTCAGGAACTCATGACCGAGGAGGCCAAACTTGAGTTGGGTCTGCTGTGATTTCGGCGATAAAAAGCGAACTATGAAGAAGATATATTTCCTTTCCGATGCGCATCTGGGCTCTTGGGCCATCGAGCACAGCCGTACCCACGAGCGTCGTCTTGTCTCGTTCCTCGACAAGATAAAGGATGAGGCTGCTGCGGTGTATATGCTCGGCGATATGTTCGACTTCTGGTACGAACACAGATATGTGGTGCCCAAAGGCTTCACCCGTTTCCTGGGCAAGGTGTCGGAGCTAACCGACAGGGGAGTGGAGGTACATATCTTCACAGGTAACCACGATATGTGGTGTCTCGATTATTTTGAGAAGGAGTGCGGCATGATTATCCATCGTGAGCCTTGTCTTGTGGAGCTATACGACAAGGAGTTCTTCCTTGCCCATGGCGACGAGTTCTCTACCGAGAAGAGCTTCCGCTTTCTGCGTGCGGTATTCCACAACCGTTTCCTGCAATGGATGTTCTCGATGGTGCATCCCCGTTGGAGCATCTGGATGGGTCTCAGCTGGGCGCGCCACAGCATGCTCAAACATAAGGTGAAGGGCGATACTCCATTCATGGGTGTGGACAAGGAAGATTGTACCATATATGCAAGGAACTACTTGCAGACCCACCCCGATGTCGACTGTTTCATCTTCGGCCACCGTCACGTCGATGAGGACCTTATGCTTGACGCTACATCGCGTTGCATATTCTTAGGCGACTGGATAAGTACCTTTGCCTATGTAGTCTTCGACGGCAAAAGCATTGAGAGGAAATACTACATAGAAGGAGAAAGTAAAGATATCTGAAAAAAGGGACCCCAAGGTCCCTTTTTTCAGATATCTTTAAATGCCGTTTTTTGGGGCGGATTACTCAAACCTGATTACTCTGCTATCGGCGTTGTCCCGAATTCAAGGCTGAAGCCTGTGGCGCGTTGCAGTTCTACCCAGGCAGCTGCCTTGCCGAACTGTGCCTCGATGTACTGGCGGCGCATCTCGTTCTCGTCGCGCTCAACGATAAGGTAGTCAATGAAAGGTATCTCGCCGAGCTCGTATGCTTTCTTCTTGCCCTCGACAACGGTGAGCATGTCACCTAACATCTTGCCCGAGAATGTCTCTGTCTGCTTCACTGCATAGCGGAAATTGTTGTATGCCTGCATCACGTCGGCCTTGACTACCATACGTGCCTCCTCAACGTCGATGTTGGCCTGTCGGGTGAGTATCTCGTCGGCTATGCGAGCGCCTTTGTTCAGGTTCGAGAACTTGAGCGGTACGGCAATGCCTGCTTTCAGGGTCATGAAGTCGGGGTCGGCCATGTTGTATGTGGCACCGATGACCGCGTTGAGCTCGGGACGGCGCTGTGCCTTGTTGAACTTCTGCAGGGCTTCCGCCACGTCGGCACGGCTCAGCGCGACTATGATATCGGCACGGTGCTCAAGGGCGTTGCTGATGTAGTTCTCTATCGGTGCTGCCTGCTCGCTTATCTCTAATGTGCCGTTACCGCGCAGTGCCTCGGCGCCGTCGAGGTTGCCCATATAATAACCTAACTTGATTGCTGTGTTGTTGCATGCGGCCTCGGCCTCGAGCATGGTGTTGCGTGCAATGCCCATTGCCATACGGCTCTCTAACCATCCGCTCTCGGCAATCTCACCGCGCAGATAACGGAGGCTGTCGTTACCGGCAATCTCCTGCAGGTCGTTCAGTATCTCTTTTGTCTCGGCAAGCAGCATGTTTGCCTTAATGTGCTCAAGGTATGCTATTGTGGCATCGGCGCGGAAATTGCGCATATACTCCTCGAAGAGTGCCACCGTGAGCTTGCGCTCGCTGTCGGCCATCTGCATGCGGTTCTTGCGCACACCAAAGGTGAAGGTCTTGCTCAGTTCTACCTCAATGCCCTGTCCCAGGCCCTTGTCCCAGTCTTCGTTGTTGCTGTATGTGACACCGATGGTGGGGTCGTTGAACACCTTTGAGGCTTTGAGCTGTGCCTCGGCAATGTCAATGTCGAGTTTTCTGGCTGTGAGCGCCACATTGCCCTCCATGACCTTCTGCATGTACTCGCCGTAGGATATCTCCTGTGCTGTAGCTGTTGTCGCGATTAAAGCTAAGATGAAAATTATCTTTTTCATTTTTTTTATTGCGAAATTATTATCAGAAAATTGTCCATGCAATAATGATTTGATACTATTGTCTTGAATGCGGTAATTATTGTTTGTTATCCCCGCAGGGCTGCAGGCCCATCTTTGCGGCGCACTCTATGATGTATTCTTTTGCTGCATCGTGCTCGTTGGGGATGATACCGTCGAGGATGGCATCCTTGACAGCGCTCTTCAGACGGCCTACCTCGGCGCATGGTCCAAGGTTGAACAGCTGCATTATCTCCTCGCCGTTGACAGGGGGCTGGAAGTTGCGTATGCGGTCTTTCTCCTCGATGTCCTTGAGCTTCTGGCGCACAATCTGGAAGTTGTTGAGGAACTGCTTCTTGCGCACTTCGTTCTTTGATGTTATATCGGCCTCGCACAGCATCATCAGGTCATCGATGTCGTCACCGGCGTCAAAGAGCAGACGGCGCACGGCAGAGTCGGTCACCTCGTCATCGGCAATGGCAATGGGGCGCATGTGCAGCGATACAAGCTTCGCCACATACTTCATCTTCTCGTTCTGCGGCATCTTGTAGTCGCGGAACAGCTTGAGTGTCATCTTCTCGCCAACGATGTTGTGGTTGTGGAAGGTCCACTTCATCACCGGGTCCCAACGCTTTGTCTTGGGCTTGCCTATGTCGTGCAGCAGGGCTGCCCAGCGGAGCCACAGGTTGTCGGTCTTCTTTGAGATGTTGTCAAGCACTTCGAGCGTGTGGTAGAACATCTCCTTGTGGCTGTAGCCGCCTCGTGTCTCCACGCCCTGCATGGCTGTGAGCTGCGGGAAGATGAGCTCCAGCAACCCGCAACGGTCAAGCTCTATGAAGCCTTTGGAAGGGGTGGGGGAGAGCATTATCTTGTTGAGCTCGTCGTTGATTCTCTCGCGTGATATTATCTTTATCCTCTCCTTGTTGTCGCAGAGAGCCTGGAATGTCTCGTCCTCAATGTAGAAGTTCAGCTGTGTGGCAAAGCGTATGCATCGCATCATGCGCAACGGGTCATCGCTGAAGGTGATGCCGGGCTCAAGGGGGGTGCTGATGATGCGGTCCTCAAGGTCGAGCATGCCGTCGAACGGGTCGACAAGCTCACCGAACCTGTCGGCATTGAGGCAGATGGCCATGGCGTTGATTGTGAAGTCTCGGCGGTTCTGGTCATCTTCCAGGGTGCCGTCCTCCACAATGGGGTTACGCGAGTCGTGGCTGTAACTCTCCTTGCGTGCCCCCACGAACTCAATCTCATGGCTGCCGTATTTCACCTGCGCAGTGCCGAAGTTGGCATACACCGACAGGTGTGCACCGCGTCCGAGCTTCTTGCTGAAGGCGCGTGCCATCTCAATGCCTTTGCCCACCACAACAACGTCGATGTCTGTCGATGGACGCTCCAGGAATATGTCGCGCACGTAGCCGCCCACAACATAGCACTCCATCTTCAGCGCATCGGCCGTCTCGCTTATCTTGCGGAAGATGGGGGTGTCAAGCAACTTGCATAATTCCTCTTGTGTCGGTTTGTACATATATTTATATTATGTTCGGTTGTACCATTCTGTTAGGCATCACTCGGATGTGATAAAGCAAACAGTAGATTTCCCGTCGTTATGCTCTGTGGGAATGGCACGTCGGTTGTTCATTTATCGTGTAAAGATACTCATTTTAGTTCTATTAACGAAAGGGCTGTTGTTAAAAACATACAATTATCGGGTAAGGAGCAAAAAAATATTGCCCTATGGCGCCGGAAAGGATAAATAGTTGTACTTTTGTTGTACTTAAATATGATATTTGCTATGAAAAAGACAAATTATATTGCGGCCCTTATGTTAGGTGTGGGATTGTTCTGCTCTTGCGAAAACAGCGTGGAGCAGCCGGCAAAGGATGTGCTCGCTGTGGTTCAGAGCGAGTATGAGGCAGGTAACTACAACAAGGCAAAGGCGCTTATCGACAGCATCAAGAGCGCTCATCCCAAGGCTTATAAGACCCTGCGCGAGGCCGAGGCTATGCGCCGCAAGGTGCTGCTCAAGGAGAAGGAGCGCGATGTGGCATACTTCGAGGAGGAACTCAAGGAACTTGAGGCACGTCGCGATGCGATGCTGTCGGCTTTCGAGTACAGCAAGAACGCGAAGTATCAGGATGTCGGTGTCTACTCCCTTCCCTCACAGGCGATATCGGCAAATGTGTTCAACAACTATCTGCGTGCGACAGTAAACGAGTATGGCGAAGCGTTCATAACATCCTACTACCGTGGCAAGCGCATCGGCTACAAAGAGGTGAAGGTGGGTTGCGGCGATGTATATGTCACTGCCTCAAACTCTATCTATTCGTGGAGCGGTAAGGAGTACGGTGTTTATGTCGAGCGCCGTGACTTCAAGCACAGCGATGATGGTGGAATGATGGATTTCATTGCATCGGCACATGGGAGTGTTACAGTGGAGCTGATAGGTGATGATTCAAAGTTCAGCTATGAACTCCGTCAAGCCGATGTTGAAGCGATAGCCAAAGTACTTGAACTTTCCGACGTGCTACGCTCGATAGTGGAGTGCCGTGATATGCTCGACGCTGCACGTTTCTCTTTGGACTTCCTGCTCAAAGGCGAACAACGCCTCCGGAAAGATTCTGTAACGATGAACGATGAAGGGTTAAGGGTGAAGGATTAACGATGAACGTTTAGCGATTAGCGAAATATACCCCTCAGTCACTGCGTGACAGGGGGAGGAATATTATAGGGGTTATGCCAGGGGAGCAATATCTAAACTATTGTCTCCCTGTATTAGGGAGACGAGCAACGGAGTTGCGGAGAGGGTCGAATTAGCCGTTTGAATAGCTCCCACTATAGACCCTAAAGACCTTATAACTTTGGCGCCAAACACAAACAGCTGCTCCCCTTGTTTGTAATCAAGGGGAGCTCCGCGAAGCGGTGAGGGGCTAAATGTGTATCAGCTTTGCGAAGCAGTGCGGAGAGGGTTGATTAATTGTTGAAAATAACCCCTCCGTCACTTTGTGACAGGGCCCTTCGGGACTCCTTTGGGTACCTAAAGGTACCGACGTCGCAAGCAGTGCTGTGGCTCCGCACTGCCCCCTAAAACAGGGGAGGAATATTATAGGGGTTAAGCCTGGGGAGGAATATATAAAAACTATTGTCTCCCTGTATTAGGGAGACGAGCAACGAAGTTGCGGAGAGGGTCTCATTACACGTTAATCGTTAATCGTTTTACCGGCGCTCCAATAACATTAAAAACACACATTGTCGGGGCTCCTTAAACAATAATAAGAACGAAAATGGCGACCATCCGGCCGCCATTTTCGTCTTTGTCATTGCTCTGTCAATTACTTGAGACCTTTTACAATCTCGTAAGTGTCTGTTGCAATCATCAGCTCCTCGTCTGTCGGGATAAGGAGAACCTTTACACGTGAATTCGGAGTAGAAAGGATTGCCTCCTCGCCACGCATCTTTGCGTTCACCTCCTTGTCGAGCTCAACACCGATGAATTCAAGACCCTCGAGTACTCTCTCGCGGCAGTCTGCCTGGTTCTCGCCTACACCGCCTGCGAAGATGATGATGTCAACACCACCCATAGCGGCAGCATATGCACCGATATACTTCTTGATGCGGTAGAAATACATTGTGTTTGAAAGCTCGGCACGCTTGTTGCCCTCGTTTGCAGCAGCGCTTACCTCACGCATATCCGATGACACGCCTGAGATACCTACAACACCTGACTTCTTGTTGAGCATGTCGGAGAGACCCTGCATGTCAAGGCCTGTCTTGTCCATGATGTATGGGAGAGCACCCGGGTCAACGTCACCGCTGCGTGTACCCATCATGAGACCTGCGAGTGGAGTCATACCCATTGATGTGTCAACGCTCTTGCCATCCTTTACGGCAGCAATAGAACCACCGTTACCGATGTGGCAGGTGATGATCTTTGTACCCTCGGCAGGGATATTCAGCATCTCGAGCGCGCGCTTTGTGATGTAGCGGTGCGATGTTCCGTGGAAACCGTAACGGCGTACACCGTGCTTCTCGTAGAGCTCGTATGGGAGAGCGTACATATAAGCGTAGTCGGGCATTGTCTGGTGGAACGATGTATCGAATACACCCACCTGAGGAATCTCGGGAGCAACCTCCTTGACCGCGTTTACACCCTTGAGGTTTGCAGGGTTGTGGAGTGGTGCAAGGTCGTTGCAAGCCTCGAACACCTCAAGAACCTCGTCGGTGAGCAGTGTTGACTGGCTGAACTTCTCACCGCCGTGTACCATGCGGTGACCTACTGCGTCAATCTCCTCGATAGACTTCACAGCACCGTACTTCTCGCTTGTGAGTACGTCGAAGATAAGGCGTACACCGATAGTGTGCTCGGGGATTGCAGTGAAGATTGTCTCCTTCTCACCGTTAGGCAGGTTGAACTTGAGGAATGAGCCCTCAAGACCGATCTTCTCGATACCGCCCTTTGCAAGCACGTTCTTTGTCTCAATGTCAATCAGCTGATACTTGATTGATGAACTTCCGCAGTTCAATACAAGAATTTTCATTGTTATATGAGTGTTTTTAATGTTTGTGTGTCCGTTACTTCTTTGCTGCGATAGCCTGGTTTGCTGTGATGGCAATCATCATGTAAACATCCTCGATTGAGCAACCGCGTGAAAGGTCGTTCACAGGACGTGCGATACCCTGGAGCACGGGGCCGATAGCCTCTGCGTGACCGAGACGCTGAACGAGCTTATAGCCGATGTTACCTGCGCCGAGGTCGGGGAATACGAGCACGTTGGCCTTGCCGGCAACTGTTGAGCCCGGAGCCTTGCTCTGGCCTACGAATGGAACGAGAGCTGCATCTGCCTGGAGCTCACCGTCGAGTGAAAGTTCCGGGTCAAGCTCGTGTGCAAGGCGTGTAGCCTCTGTAACCTTGTCTACCATCTCGTGCTTTGCAGATCCCTTTGTAGAGAAGCTGAGCATAGCAACGCGTGGCTCCTCGAAGCCACCGATAGCCTTTGCTGTCTGTGCTGTACATACGGCAATCTGTGAGAGCTGGTTTGCGTCGGGCTGTGGTGTAACGGCAACGTCGGCAACAAAGAGAACGCCGTCCTCGCCATACTCCTTGGCGTTTGTGATGAGCATCATGGCACCGCTCACGCAAGTGATGCCCGGAGTAGTCTTGATAATCTGCAATGCAGGGCGCAATACGTTACCTGTTGTGTTGAGGGCACCTGCTACCTGACCGTCAGCATCACCGTTCTTGATGATGAGGCAACCGAGGTAAAGAGGGTTGTATACAAGCTTCTGTGCATCCTCCATTGTCATGCCCTTTGCCTTGCGCAACTCGTACAGGAGTGTCGCATACTTCTCGGCGTCGGGGTTGTTCTCGGGGTCGATGATTGTAGCCTTGTCGATGTTTGTAAGGCCGTTCTTCTGGGCAAGGGCGAAAATCTCCTCCTTGTTGCCAAGAATAACCAACTCTGCGATACCGTCTGCAAGGGCCTTGTCGGCTGCCTTGAGTGTACGCTCCTCTGTTCCCTCTGGAAGAACGATGCGCTGCTTGTTCTGCTGTGCACGCTCGATTAGATTCTTAATAACATCCATAGTGTAAATATTTTATTGAAATTTGTAGTTCACGGCATTGTCTGTGGAATGTCATCACGCAGGCATTGCGTTGCCTGACAATGCAAGGGTGAGTCGGGCGGCATTGAAGAGTGTCGGGCGACGACCGGTGCGGCAACTTACGGGATAAGTCCCGATATTCTCTACAAAGTTAGGCCAAACTGCGCGGAGAACAAAATAAAATCTGTTTATTTTGATGCATAACGGGTTATTTTGTCGTTTGTATTCGGGTGTGTTTGTGCTGTTTCGTTTATTTGCTCCCTGTTTTCGCATTTTATTTGCGGATTTTGTCTAATTTAGCGCAGTTGAAACCAAAAGATAATGACATATGAAACATTTGACAAGAATTTTTGCGGTTGTGGCCCTTGTGGCGGCTGTGGCATCATGCGGGGGTGAAAGCACTTCCGCAGAGACTGTGAAGCCAGGTGATGTGGCTGTACAGCTTTTCAATGCAATTACCTCGGGTGATGTGCAGGTTGTGAAGGATAACATACATTTTGATTCGCAGGTCGAGAAAGATGTATTTGACGAGTACCTTGACATGGCTGTTGCTTCGCAGGACTACAAGGAGCGCACTGCGGGCTATACAGCCAACTATGAGATAGTTTCGGATACAATCACTGCCGATACTGCCTTTGTCAAGCTCAAGGGTATGACAGCGCTCGGCAAGATGACTACTTTCAATGTGCGTCTTGTCAGAATTGAGGGTGACTGGAAGGTGGACGGTTCGCAGGCTGTGCTGCACCGTGAGAAGTGATAGTCCTGCTCGATGTAAGGCAGGGGGTAAGGCTCACCGTTGAGCTTGACTGATACAAAAATAAATGGGCTGCATCATGTGATGCAGCCCATTGTCATTATGTCCTGTTCAGGATTACTCCTTTACAAAACGGTGAACAAATGTGTTGTTCTCTGTTGCAACCTTGAGGATGTATACTCCGTTTGCAAGGTTATTGATATCAAGGCTCTTTGTCTCGCCCTCGCTGACACTTTCGCTTACGATGAACGCCAGCTTGCCGCTGTAGTCGTAAACAGCGAACACTGTGTTCTCGGCGCTGAACGCGCAGGTAACGTCAAGTGTCGTGTTGTTCTCTTCAACAGTGATGAGGCTGTTTGCGTTCACACTGCCGATACCGACTCCAAGAACAACATTCACAATGAACGATGTGCTGCTCTGTGCACCCGAAGCGTCGGTTGCAGTAACGGTAACAGTAGCCTCGCCGACGCTGTTGCCGACGAACAGTACATTGTCGCCCGAAACGAACTTTGTCACGATGCTCTCGTCTGAGATGCTTACCTCGTATGTGAGCTCGTCACCGTCGGGGTCGCTGAACAGTGTGCCCAATGCGATAATCTCCGATGTCCCGCCAGCGAGAATCTCAATATCCTCAATCTCAACAGCTATCGGAGCGCGGTTGGTGTGCTCCACAAAGAAGTAGACAACGCTGTAGCTTGAGTGGTTATTGTTGTCCTCGGCTGTGATAGTGAATGAGTATGAACCCTCAGTCTCATAGCCCGGAGCAATCTCAAGCTCTACGCTTATAAAGGCTGTCGTACCCTCGGTTGTGATGGTGTTGCCGTTTACAGTAACGGTAGCCTCCTCGGTGTCGGCTGTAGCAGACTTGATGCTTACCATGCCGCTCTCGTCATCGAGTGTGATAGTGAGGTTGTCACCCTCTGGGTCTGAAACAGTGAAGAACACGCTTGCTGTCTCGGCCTCCTTTGCGTAGATATCCTCGGCAGGAGTGTTGATGACCGGAGTGCCGTTCTTGCTCAGGTATACAGGGAAGTTGAGTATCGGGTTGTATACGTCTGTGCTCTTGATTACTACAACAGCCTTGTTCTCTTTCTCGAGGGGTGCTGTCTCTGCATTGAGCTCAACGGTAACCTCCACACTCTCGCCCGGAGCAATCTCACCTGCTGTAACCTCGTTCTTGAGGATAGCCCAAGGAGTTCCCTCCTTTGTCTCAAGACAGCTCATGATGTAACCGAGTGAGCCGTACTGGTCCTTGAAGAGTGATGCGACATCGAACCATCCGTAACCATCGACATATCCTAAATAACGGTTAGAGACAACAGCCTCCTCCTTATATGTAATGTATGCCGGGAAGTCAACGCCTACCGGGTATGTGATACATACGTAGAACTCCTTGCCCGGTGCAATGAATACAGGACGCTCAAGCTCTGCAATCACAAACTCTGCACCCTCCATTGAGCCAATGTGTACATTGCCCTTGCCAAGTACTGTACCGGTCTCGATGTTGTCGCCGTTGATGATTTCAATTGTGAAATCGGCGTTCTCGATGGTTGTGTAATCCTGGCTTGTGAGTGTTGTCGCAAAGTATACGTGAGAGATGTTGAAGCCCTCCTCGGGAGCGACATAGTGTGTCGCAGCCTTGTAAGCAGAGTACTTGTTGCCCGAACCGTAGGTGAAGGCAGTCTTGTTGTCCTGCTTGTTTGCATGGAAGAGAGCATTGCGGTGCTCGAACTCCTGTGGAGTGTTGTAGAGGTCATCGCTGAGCTCCATTGTGCTCATTGGTATGCGTACTGTAGCAAGCTCTGTAGCTGCGGGTGCGATACCGCCGTTGCCACCACCGTTCTCGGGGAGTGACTCTCCGATACCTGAGAGGTCGAGGCTGAGCTCGTATGTGAGCTTGTGCTGGCCGTAGTTGCTGATGATGAATGTCTCGGTGCCTGTGTACAGGTCATCGACATTCTCGACACGGATCTCCTCCTTGTCAATTACCATGTATGGTGCGTTTGTTACCACAAAGCGTACAAGAACCTCCTTCACGGTATTCTCGTCACCGTAGTAGAATCTCACCGGAACGTCGTATGTACCAGGGGTGTTCTCGATTGTTCCCATCATGATTGGCACAGAGAACTCAATGCCATCCTTACCAACGGTCACGGGGCCGCCATAGTACTGTCCCCAAGCGTAGTTGCCTGTAGGCTCGCCTGTCATCCAGTCGAGCTCGGGACCGTAATACCAAAGCTGTGCAGGCATAGTATAGTACTCGTCGTACCATGAGTCATAAACCTCGAATCCGCCAAGAACCTCGATGTTGTTGATTGTGAATGGCGCAGTACCTTTGTTCTCGACCTTGAATAGTGCCTCGTAGAATGCACCCATCGCGGTGATAGGACCGTGGTACTTGCTGTCACTCATGGTCATGATGTTCTCTACATATACTGTATCGGGGAATGAAGGCTCTGCTGTACCTGTTATTGTAAGGTTGATAGGCAACTCGATGTTCTCCTTTGCAGGAACATTTGTGCTTATCTGGAGTGCACCGTTGTACTCGCCGGCCATCTTGTCTGTGAGGACATTGATGTCGATTGTCTGGCTTGCATTAGGAGCGATAGTCTGCTCAACTACAGGGCTGAACTCGACTGCGTTGCCGAATGCGATGTAGCGCTCAGGAATCTTGAAGCCCTGGCTGCCGTCCTCGTTGGAGATACCGGCAAGACCGAACGCACCATAGATGATTGCATAGTCACCGTAGCTCTTGTACTGGAACTTGAATGTTCCGTCCTTTCTGAGGATGAGCTGGTAGCATACACCGATGTTCATCGTGTTGCCGTACTCCATGAACGAAACGATAGCCTCGTTCTCGGTCACGTAGTGGTATGTACCGGCTGTCTTGCTATTGTCCATGGTGTGCAATCCCCAGTAAGGTGCGATGATGTTGGTGTAGACAGTACCTGCGGGGAACTCTGCCGGTGGCTCCGGCCACATCTTCTGGTCATCGCGCTCTGTGAATGAGACGAAACCGGTGTTGTAGATGTACATCTTGCTGTACTTCTTGCCGTAGTATGGGAACTCGAAAGGCAACTCAACTGCTACAAAGTCGTTGTTGTAGTAGTATGAGAAGTTGTTCTGCTCGCCCAAGCCTGTTGTCTCGATGTCAATCCACTCGAATGTCACGTTGCTGTTGTCAACCTTTGAGGTGTATGTGTATGAGGTCTTTGAGTTCTCATTTATCTCCTCGGTGAACGATACAAGTGAGTTCGGTGTAATGGCATAAACGAGTGGCTCGTTACCGTTGTTGCTGATGGTGAGAGGCTTGATGAGCTCTGTGCCGCTCTCGACAGTCTCTGTAATCTCTGTGAAGCTGAGGTCTGCAGTAGGTACTCCGATAACCTCACCGTTGAGTGTGGCTGTGAGCTCACCCGCAGATGTAGATACTGTCACGACATCGCTCACTGCACTCTCGTTCTCTGTAGGCAGAGTGATGATGTAGTCAAGTGAGAGTCCGGCAGGAATCTTTGCCTCTTTGCTCTCCACGATAAACTTGCCCTCTGCAACGGCAACGGAGTTCACGACGAGTGTGTCCTTACCGTTGTTCTTCACCGTCAAAGGCATCTGTGCAACAGATGTACGGAACACCTTGCCGAACTCGATTGCGCTGTTCTCAAGAACTGCTACAGGCTGGAGGCTCTCACCTGTGACCTTTGCGTTGAATGTGATGTAAGCGGTAGAGTTGTCGGGGTCATTGCTCAATACGACAACCTTGTTGAAGGTGTCGCCGGCAATGAGCTCGTCGTTTGTTGCGATAGATGCAGTGATTGTGGCCTCCTCGCCTGGGTTTACAAGACCGTATGCAGGTGTGATGCCTGTGATGAAGCTAGTCTTTGGAGCTACATACTTCACGGCTGTTCCTGTAGCGAAACTGTAGAACATGTCGCCTGCAGGGTCATCGCTGTTGCCCCAATAGTCGGCAACATCAGCCGATGTCAGGCTCAGTTCGTCGGCAGCCTCAGGGTCAAGGATACCGCAGTAGAGTGTAGAACCCTCCTGGAACAGCATCTCGCGTGGGTAGTTGTCATAGTACATTTCGATGTCACCGTTAGGTGAAAGTATGATGCGGAATGAGATAGGAGTATACTCCTGATCATATACCAAGCCCATTACATCCTTGTACTCGATAACGAACTTACCGTCCTGCTTTGCATATGTCACCTTTGAATCCGGGGCGAACTGCAACTGGAATCCGTAGGCCGAGATTGCACCGATGCCGTATGCAGCCTCCATTGATGGGGTGACAGGTGAACGCAGTGAGTATACGCTCTTCGCGAATGTCACGAGTCCGAAACTTGTGATATAAATCTTGTCGTATGTCTTGCCATAGAACGGGAAGTTGAAGCCAAGAGGTATCTGCTTCGACCAGTGGTTGTCATCGCTGAACACTGATGAAATCTCTGTGCCGCCCAACAGTGCCGCAGGTGCGCTGTACTCTACACCGGTAGCACCGTTGAGGTTGCTCAATGCCGAGTAGCCGAACTTGTGGGCACCCTTGGTCTGCTCCTCGAGTGTCTCGTCAGAGTATTTTGGGAATACGAACTCAAGAGGGTAGTTACCGGTATTGGTAATCTTGAACTCCTTTGTGAGTGCTGTAGCCTCGTCAACGTTGAGCTCGCCGACCTCGATGGTCTCGGGCTCTATGCTGATGTGTGCAGGCTCTGTAGCAACACCGCGCAGGGTAATCTTGAACTCGCTCTTGTCGTTGTTTATGAATGTGATGGTAGCTGTGTGGCTGCCGGCGCTCTTCGGGGTGTATGAAACCTCGAATGTCTGTGCGGCACGTGCAGGGAAACCGCCGTTGATGTACGTGGGTGCCTGGAAGTGCTCCGAGCTGCATACAATATTGTTTCCGCTCAACGAACCGTAGTAGCCGAATGGACCGTAACCCTCGTTCACAACCTCCACGGTGAGAGTCTTCTCCTGACCGACGAGCAGGTCGCCGAAGTTCACAACCTTTGCGTTTGCCATCTGTGGCTTCTGGCCGCTTACCTTGAGTGTCACAGGGATAGCGATGCTGTTGCCCTCGCTCTCGTTGGTGTTGAAACGCACGTTGAACTTGTATGTACCGTTGCACAATGGCTGACCGTCATTTGCAATGGTGATGTCTGCTGTCTCGTTGTATTTTACGGCACCTTCGGCAGGTGTCATCACGAGCAGCTGGCTCCAGTCAGGGTTCTGGCTCACGGCAGTGATTGCCCATACAGGCGCCTCCATTGACTCGTATGGGCTGCCGGCGAGGGCGTCCTTCAGGCGTGTCCATGTCTGGCCCATGTCATTACTCATGAAGCAGTAGTTGCTGTATGCTGCGTCAGTACCTGTAGCGAGACCAAGAGGGTAGAGCCTCTCCTGTACGGGGAAGTGTGCTACAACCCAGAATGACTCGCCAGGAGCGAAGAAGTGCTGTTCCTCGAGACGCATGATGCCATTGTTGTAGAAGTATGGCTCCCAGCTTGCAATCAGTGTGGCATTGGCGATGTTGTTGCCCTTATATATCTGGAGTGTTGGGTCTGAACCGTAGACGGTCTCAATCTTCACACCTGTGAGGTTGAAGCCCTCGGGGTACTGTGCCGGGTCAACATAGAACCACTGTGCCTGTGAATTTGTCAGGTTGGTGTCTGTGTCGCCGATTGATGCATAGTAGCTTGTGAAGTATTTGAACTCGTCAGGGTAGTCTGTTGTCTTGAAGTCGGCTGTGCTGAACTTCTCGTTTGCCTCATAAGGCTTTGCGCTCAGCTTGCCGCTGTAAGCCTTGACGATACCCGGCTGCGGGTTCTTTGAATAGGTCGAGATAGATGACTGTGTAGTACGTGCGAAACCGTTCCATTTGAGCAAGCCCTCATCCTCGTTCTTGATTGTGATTACCTTGCTCGCAACGGGTGCGTCGGGTGTCACGCTAAGTGAGATGCTTGTTGTGTTTGTAGTCATCTTAGGACCTGCATTTGTTGTAGCCGATACCACAGGAGAGAGTTCCGAAGCGTCACCCCAACGGTTCACAGCCTTGATGGCAATGTAGTATGTTGTGAGTGAAGCAAGGCCTTTGAGCTCGAATGTGTATGTGTCACCTGAACTCATGAAACGGGTGTCGGCAACAGCATTCTTCAGTGACATGAGGTCACTCTCGGCAGTGAAAGGCTCTGTGCTGTAGTAGATGATGTGGTGGTTCACGATGTTGTCGCTTGATGCAGGGATAACCCACTGGAGTGTGATGTTGTCCTGTGCAGGCAAAACGCTGAACTCCTTTACAGCCTCAGGGCTTGTGCCGTCGCCGAACTCAAGAGCCTTCGCAGCGTCAATGAAACCGGCACCATGAAGACCCTCGCTCCCCTTGTTGTATGCATAGATATCATTCACCGAAGTGAGAATCTGCTGACGCAGTGTCTCGTTGAGCATGTCGGCCTTGCCGTGCTTTGCGAGTACAAGTGCTGCAACACCGGTAACGTGCGGCGATGCCATTGAAGTTCCCTCGTTGTAACCATACTCGTTGTTGGGCAATGTACTCAACACGCCACCCTGCTCGCCGAAGGTCATGTCACCGCCGGGGGCAACAATGTCTACCCACTCGCCGTAGTTCGAGTATGATGCAACAGTGTAGTCGCTGGTCATGGAACCTACAGCAACGACCTTGTCATAGCATCCTGGGTAGTAGTTGCCTGTAGAGCCGAGGTTACCTGTAGAGAAGAACATGATACCGCCTGTCATCTTGCTGCTGCGTGCGCTTGCAACAAAATAATCGATAGCGTCGAGCACGTCCTGCTCCTTGTAGTCGGGAGTGTTCCATCCCCAAGAGCACTGGGCGATAGATGCGCCCATGTTCGCTGCGTAGATGATAGCTGCCGCGAAGTCGCCGTCGGCAGAGCCTGAGCGGCCGTCGAATGTCTGGCATGAAATCATCTTGACGCCGCTGCCTGGAGTTCCGTCACCGCCGGCAACACCGCATACACCCTTGCCGTTGTTGTTCACTGCGGCTACAGTACCGGCAACGTGTGTGCCGTGAGGGTGCGGGTACACTTCGGATGTGTTTGTACAGAAGTTCCAGCCGTAAACATCGTCGATGTAACCGTTGCCGTCGTCGTCAACGCCTGCAGCGCCGTTCTGCTCAGCCTCGTTTATGAACATGTTTGCGGCAAGGTCCTCGTGCTTGTAGTCTACACCACCGTCAATGATGGCAACAAGTACTTCGCTTGAACCGGTAGTGGTCTTCCATGCATTGAAGAGGTTGATGTCGGCACCGGCTTTTGTTCCCGAGATAGAACCGTTGTTGTTGTAGTGCCACTGCTGTGCAAGACGTGGGTCGTTGAAAGGCATATCGGCTGTCCTGTCAGCCTCGCTGCTCTTTGCCACGATGAAGTTGCCGTTGCCTTCCTGTAGAGACATAGGCATCTTGCAGTTTGCAGTCTGGACACCGGCTGCTCTCTTGAATGTGGCAGCGGCTTCCATGGGGTTGATGCTCTCGTCGAATGACACTTCGTACCATCTGTCGAGGCCGAATTTTGCCATCTCCGCTTCGTGTTCCGGAGCGTAAGGGAACGCTCTTTTGATGCTTCTTGCTCCAACTCTCTGCGCAGCGACGTCAAGCGGTGTTATGCCTGTCTCAAGAACGCCGTTCGCCTGAATACGTGGAGCGTTACCAAGCTGCAGCGCAACCTGTGGCTGCACCTTGATGCGGATAACACCCTTCAGTGGAGTCGTTTCAGAAGCATACGAAGCAATGCTGCCGAGCATAAGGATTGCCAGCAGCACGATTTGCTTTGTAAGATTTCTCATACGTTTGATTAAAATGGTTAATAAATAGAAAATTGTTTATAATTTATGCAATAAAAAAGGCCTCTCTGTACGTTTCCGTGCAAAGAGTGTTGTATAGCTGTTTCTCTGTTCGTCAGTCTGGTCAGTTACTGCCGTCGCATATCACCCCGGTTCTGTGCCGGTGATGATAACAGCTTGTGTAATTGCCTGATATGCCATTGGATAAAGCGTGTTGCCAAGCAACTACTAAGTCTTTTCTTCGGTTAGTTTTGGAGTGCAAAAGTATAATTTTGCAGCGTTTATGGCAAATGATTTTGTAGAAATGTTTACAATTGTTAATAATTGTAACGCTGAAACGATGTACTATGAACGGGTTATGGGTGAAAGGTTATGGGTTAGGGGGTGACCCCTCCGCCCTAAAGGGCACCTGATTGCGCCCCTGTTTTAGGGGCAGTGCGGAGCCACAGCACTGCGTTGCTTTCAGCGAGCTTTGTCTGCGCTCGTTGTGTGTGTAAGCGAGCTTCCACACACTCGCTGGCACAAACCTTGCGACGTCGGTACCTTTAGGTACCCAAAGGAGTCCCAAAGGGCCCTGTCGGTTTACCGACTGAGGGGTTATGTCAGGAGAGGAATATAAAAACTATTGTCTCCCTGTATTAGGGAGATGAGCAACGGAGTTGCGGAGAGGGTCGATTAATTGTTGAAAGTAACCCCTCAGTCACTGCGTGACAGCTCCCCTAATATGCAGTGGAGCAATATATAAACTATTGTCTCCCTGTGTTAGGGAGACGAGCAACGAAGTTGCGGAGAGGGTCGAATTAGCCGTTTGAATAGCTCGCATTATAGACCCTAAAGACCTTATAACTTTGGTGTCAAACACAAACAGCTGCTCCCCTTGTTTGTAATCAAGGGGAGCTCCGCGAAGCGGTGAGGGGCTAAATGTGTATCAGCTTTGCGAAGCAGTGCGGAGAGGGTTTATTAATTGTTAAGAAATAACCCTTCCGTCACTTTGTGACAGGGTCCTTCGGGACTCCTTTGGGGAGCTAAAGCTCCCGTCGTCGCAAACATTGCTCGCTCGCAATGTCCCCTAAAACAGGGGAGGAATATATAAAAGCTATTGTCTCCCTGTATTAGGGAGACGAGCGAAGCGGAGAGGGCCTCGTTAAGCCCAATGGGCTTAAGCCTGCTCCCGCTCGTTGCAAGAGCTCAAGCAAGCTTGGCTCTTACTTTCTTACCCGCAGCCTTAATCGTTCATCGTTACACGTTAACCGTTCTATCAAGATACTATAAAAATAAGGAGCAACCGTTTTTGCTGCTCCTTATTTTATTGTCGGTTCTTGCTTATGAAAGCAATGCGATGAGTTCTTCTGTTGTCACGCTTTTCTGCTCTCCGCTTGCCATGTCCTTGAGTGCAATGGTGCCGTCGGTCATCTCCTGCTCGCCAATGATAGCAACGTAAGGGATGCTGTGGCTGTTGGCATAGCCCATCTGCTTCTTCATCTTGTCGCTGCTTGGGAACAGCTCGGCCGAGATATTCTTCTTGCGCAACTCCGAGATTATCTGCAACGAGTGCATGGCCTCCTTGTCGCCGAAGTTCACGAACATAACCTGTGTGGTCTGGATAGAATCCTTGGGGTAGAGGTCGAGCTGGTTCATGACATCGTAGATGCGGTCGGCACCGAAAGAGATGCCTACGCCCGATACGCCGTTGAGACCGAACACGCCTGTGAGGTTGTCGTAGCGTCCGCCACCTGTGATGCTGCCTATTGCCACGTCAAGTGCCTTCACCTCCAGGATTGCGCCTGTGTAGTAGTTGAGGCCGCGTGCGAGGGTGAGGTCAAGATCGAGCGCGCTGTTGATCTTGAGGCTGTTGAATGCATCAAGGATGAAACGGATCTCCTCGACACCCTTCTCGCCTGTCTCGTTGCCCTTGAGTGTCCGGGCAATGATGTCGAGCTTCTCGTTGTTGTTGCCCTGTGCCTGAAGTATAGGCAGGAGCTTCTCTACAGCATCCTCGCTGATGCCCTTGCTCTTGAGCTCTGCGATGACACCGTCGAGACCGATCTTGTCAATCTTGTCGATTGCAACCGTTATGTCGATAATCTTGTCGGGCTCGCCGATGGTCTCTGCGATGCCTGCAAGTACCTTGCGGTTGTTGAGCTTTATTGCTACACGGATGCCCAACTTGCCGAATACGTGGTCGATGAGCTGGATGAGCTCAACCTCGTTGATGAGCGAGTTGTTGCCGATGATGTCCGCGTCGCACTGGTAGAACTCGCGGTAACGTCCCTTCTGTGGACGGTCGGCGCGCCATACGGGCTGTATCTGGTAGCGTTTGAAGGGGAACACAAGTTCCTCGCGGTGCATAACCACGTAACGTGCGAATGGTACGGTGAGGTCGTAGCGCAGCCCCTTCTCGCAGAACTTTGATGCCAGCTTTGCGGCGTTGCGGCTGAGCAGTTCCTCGTCGGTGAGGCCGCTGAAATAGTCGCCCGAGTTCTGTATCTTGAAAAGAAGCTTATCGCCCTCTTCGCCGTACTTTCCCATCAGCGTAGAGAGGTTCTCCATTGCCGGAGTCTCAATCTGCTGGAAACCGAAGATGCGGAATGCCTCGCGTATTGTATCGAATATGTAGTTTCTCTTTGACATCTCAACTGGTGAGAAGTCTCTTGTTCCCTTTGGTATTGCCGGTTTTGCTGCCATTGTTTTAGAAATTTAAACAGCTTCTTATTAGTCGCGTCGGTTCATATAAATCATTATGTAATGGAATAGTGTAGCGAGCGATGACAATGCCGCTATCACGTATGTGTATGCTGCCGAGCGCAATGCGCTTGTAGCATACTTGTGGTTGCTTGCGTTGGTGATGCCGGCGCCCTGCAACCACGCGAGGGCTCTGCGGCTTGCATCAATCTCCACAGGGAGAGTGATTAGGCTGAAGATGGTTGTTGTGGCAAACAGCACTATGCCGGCCAATAGCAACTGGGGGAATGTCTCAACCATTATTACTCCAATTAGCAGCACCCACATCATTATGTTCGATGCGAATGATACCACGGGTACCAATGCCGAGCGCATCTTCAGTGGGGCGTATGCCTTGGCGTGCTGTATCGCGTGTCCGCACTCGTGTGCAGCCACTGCTGCAGCTGCAACGCTTGCCACGTTGTATACACCCTGGCTCAGGTTTACGGTCTTGTTCGCAGGGTTGAAGTGGTCGGTAAGCATTCCCGGCGTACTGGTCACCTGTACATCATATATGCCGTTGTCGTGTAGCATCTTTATCGCGACGTCCCTGCCTGTCATGGCAATGGGTACCTTGGAGTATTTCGCGAACTTGCTCTGCAGGTTTGCCTGTATGATGTAGCTCAACAGGGAGATACCTGCAAATATCACAATGTAGGTGATGTTGTATGTCGGTGCATACGCCTGTGCCAATAATATCAATGAATATATCATAGATTGCTTTTTGGTTTATAATACACCCTCTATCCGAATGTCATCAGATAGAGCGTGTGATTGTCTGGTCGCGGTCGGGGCCGATAGAGAGATACTTCACGGGCACTCCAAGCTCCTTCTCCAGGAACTTGATGTACTCCTTGAATGCCTCGGGCAACTCCTCCTCGCTGCGCAGTTTGGTGAGGTCGGTCTGCCAACCCTTGAGCTCGGTGTATACAGGCTCCACGCCTTCAATGTCATATGGCATGTATGAGAGTGTCTCACCGTTCTTCTTGTATGCGACACAAGCCTTGATTGTGGGGAATGTGTCGAGCACGTCGCTCTTCATGAGGATGAGGTGTGTTACACCGTTTATCATGATTGTGTATTTGAGAGCTACAAGGTCAATCCATCCGCAACGGCGCTCACGGCCTGTCACTGCACCGTACTCATGTCCGCGGTCGCGCATCAGGGCGCCGTCGGCGTCGAAGAGCTCTGTCGGGAACGGGCCTGAACCCACGCGTGTGCAGTATGCCTTTGTGATACCGTAGACGTTGCCTATTCTGTTTGGAGCCACGCCCAAACCGGTGCATGCGCCTGCGCATACGGTGTTCGATGATGTAACGAATGGATAACTACCGAAGTCTATGTCGAGGAGGCTTCCCTGTGCGCCCTCGCAGAGTACTGACTTGCCCTCGTTCATGAGGTCGTTGATGAACTGCTCGCTGTCGATGAGGCGGAACTTCTTGAGGTATTCGATAGCCTCGAGCCACTGCTGCTCAATCTCTGTTATGTCGTAGCTGTAGTTCATCTCGTGGAGAATCTGCTCGTGGCGTGCCTTCGCTGCTGCATACTTCTGTTCGAAGTCCTCGAGGATGTCACCCACGCGCAAACCGTTGCGGCTGATCTTGTCGGTGTATGTAGGGCCGATACCCTTACCTGTTGTACCCACCTTCGCATCGCCCTTTGCTGCCTCGTAAGCAGCGTCAAGCACACGGTGTGTAGGCAGGATAAGGTGCGCCTTCTTCGAGATGAAAAGGTTCTTTGTGAGGTCGTAACCGGCCTCAATGAGGTTTTCTGCCTCGCCCTTGAAGAGTGCAGGGTCAAGAACCACACCGTTACCGATGATGTTTGTCTTGCCGCCCTGGAAGATGCCCGAAGGGATAGAGCGGAGCACAAATTTCTTGCCTTCGAACTCAAGAGTATGTCCGGCGTTCGGGCCACCCTGGAAACGTGCAACAACATCGTAGTTGGGTGTCAATACGTCAACTACCTTACCTTTACCCTCGTCGCCCCACTGCAGGCCTAAAAGTACATCAATGTTCTGTTTCATTTTCATTTATCTTTGTTCATTCGCGCCCTACGTCTCTTCATTGCCTGGTGACATTTGTTGCAGAGTCCGTAAAGGTAGAGCGAATAATGGGTTAAATGGAATTTCTTTATATTCGCTGTAATTGTTTCAGTTATATTCAGGTTCTCAATCTCTGTTACCTTGCCGCAGCTGGTGCACACCATGTGGCTTTTCTCCGTGCCAAGGCACTTCTCATATTTTGAGGTTGTGCCGAACTGGTGCCGTACCACAAGGTTGGCGTTCTGTAACAGTGTCATGGTGTTGTAGACAGTAGCGCAGCTTACCCTGAACTTTCTCTCCTCCTCCAGGAACTTCAATAGCTCCTCAATCTCGAAACTGCCCTCCATTGAATATACAGCGTCAAGGATTGCATAGCGTTCCGGGGTCTTTCGGCATTTGTGCTCTTTCAGGTAGTCTGTGAACATCTGTTTTGCAGACTCCGCAAAATTACTGTTTTCCATCACTCATGTTTTGCTGCTTGAACAAGGCACATTGGCCCGGCATAGTATCTACATTGCCGTGCTCAATACTGTATGCAGCCTGTTCTGCAGTTTCAATATACAAAGTTATTGTTTTTTTTATAATATGGTATAGAAACTCCTTATAAATTTATTTAAAAAGGAGAAAATGTTTAACGAGGAACGGTTATGGGTGAAGGATTAGCGTTGAAAGATTAAGGCTGCGGGTAAGCGAATTTTTCAATTAAGCGAGTAAAAGCCAAACATG
>CALCYA010000143.1 GCA_937906165.1 uncultured Bacteroidales bacterium
GTAGGTTATGCCGTTTGGGTTGCGAAAAGCAAAACGAGTCAATGACAGTGCAAATGACAAACTAAAACAATAAAAGACAATGGCAACTTTAAAAGAAAAAATCGGCTATGGATTCGGTGACATGGCCTCTTCAATGTTCTGGAAGATTTTCAGTGCTTATCTTCCGGTGTTCTATGCAATGGTATTCAAACTCGACCTGGGAACGACTGCAATCCTCATGCTGGTTACCCGTATCTGGGACGCCGTTTCCGACCCTATGATGGGTATCATTGCCGACCGCACAAACACAAAATGGGGTAAATACAGACCATACCTCCTGTGGATAGCCGTTCCGTTTGCGGTAGCCGGCGTGCTGCTGTTCACCAAGCCAAACCTCGGTGAAACAGGCAATACCGTGTGGGCATTCGTGACATACATCCTTATGATGACCGTGTACACAGCCATCAACGTGCCTTACGGCTCAATGCTGGGTGTTATAACAGAGGACAGCGACGAGAAGACCGTGTTCTCATCATTCCGCATGTTCTTTGCCTACGGCGGCTCGTTCATCGTGCTCGCATTGTGGGAACCTCTTTGTAACTTCTTCGCAGGCACAAGCGGTGAGATGACACTCGACCCCGATGCATGGCAGTACGGAATGATTGTAGTGGGTGTGGCGTGCGTAATATTCTTCGTACTCACATTCGCCATGACAAAGGAGAGAGTGAAGACATCGCCAAAGACAACAAGCATAGGCGACGACCTCGGTTCACTGCTGCACAACGGTCCATGGTGGATACTCCTCGGCGGCGTACTCTTCTTCAACTTCTTCAACGCCATACGTTACTCAGTAATACCGTTCTACTTTGCAACACTCATTGCAAAGGACGCGAGCCTGTCGATATTCTCCATCGACTTCATGTTCTACGCCGGCATATTCCTTGCCGTGGGCGAGGTGGCAAACATGATTGGAGTAGCCGTTGCAACACCAATCACATTCAAGCTTGGCAAGAAAGGCACATTCCTGTGGTCGCTCTTTGCACTCATTGCACTGTGCATCGCATTCTATTATGTACCTACAAGCGGCAACGGAGCATACTGGACACTCCTTGTATTGCAGATTCTCGTATGTATTCTCACAGGTATCGTCTCACCGCTCGTTTGGAGCATGTATGCCGATATCTCTGACTATGCCGAGCTCAAGTTCAAGACCGCATCTACAGGCCTCATCTTCTCATCATCATCAATGGCCCAGAAGTTCGGCGGAGCCTTCGGTGCATCGGCAGTGATGTGGATTCTTGCAGCCTTCGGCTTCAACACCGATGAGGGTGCCGTGCAGACAGCAGATGCAATAGAGGGAATAAGACTGCTCATGAGCTGGATTCCTGCTGCCGTAGCCGGCATATCGGCATTCTTCATCTTCATCTATCCGCTTACCACAAAGCGCATGAGGGAGATAGGCGAAAAGCTGAAAGAGATAAGAGAGTAATAACATGTCTATAACAGAATTGAGGCGCACCGCGGTGCGCCTCAATTCTGTTATATAGTGTAATGTCCATGAATTCCTCAGTACCCAATGCCTTATCAGCCGCTGCAGCTATGATATTTTGATCGGGTATATGGGAAAAGTTTCTCAATGTTTAAAGTGGCGCATGCCGGTACACAACATGGTTATTCCGTATTCATTGGCTTTCTTGACTGAATCTTCGTCACGAACACTACCACCCGGTTGGACAATAGCCGTAACACCATATTGAGAAGCCAAAGTAACTGTATCGTCAAACGGGAAGAAACCGTCCGAAGCCAACACCAATCCTTCTGTGTATCCTGCAGCCGCAGCCTGCTTCAGGGCGATTTCAGCAGAACCCACACGATTCATCTGACCTGCACCCACACCTACAGTCTTGCCCTCTTTCACCACCACGATAGCATTGGATTTAACGTGCTTCACAATTCTCCAGCCAAAGTTAAGGTCAATCACCTGTCCGGCAGTCGGTTTTGTTTCGGTGACACACATTTCAGCAGTCACCTCAGTAGTAGACTTATCCAAATCCTGAACAAGCAGACCACCGTTCACACTTACATACTGGTTCACGACACGTTCATCCTTTGTCATGTCCACCTGCAAGAGACGGAGGTTCTTCTTGGTGCAAAGTACTTCCAACGCACCTTCGGAGAAGGAAGGAGCCATGATGATTTCCAAGAAAACAGGCTTCATCAATTCAGCAGCCTCACGAGTAACCTCACGATTTACAGCAACAATACCTCCAAAGATACTTACCTTGTCGGCTTCGTATGCCTTGGTCCATGCATCTACCACATCCGTACCTATGGCCGCACCGCAAGGATTCATGTGCTTCAAGCCCACACAGAACGGCTCGTCAAACTCTCTCACGATACAAAGGGCCGCATTGGCATCCTGAATATTATTGTATGAGAGTTCCTTGCCGTTCAACTGCTTGGCATTGACCAATGAGTAAGAGCCGGAGTCGGCAGAACCGTAGAATTTGGCTTGCTGATGAGGATTCTCGCCATAACGCAAACCTTGTACCAGATCGAACTCCAGAAAAAGCTTTTCGTTCAATCCTGCAGCCTTGCGCATATAAGTAGCGATCATTGAATCATATTCGGCAGTATGTGTATATGCCTTTGCCGAAAGTTGCAAACGGGTTCCGACAGTTGTATTCCCACCCTCTTTTATTTCTTCGATAATGGTCGCATAATCCGCCGGATCGCAAACTACAGTCACATCCTTATAGTTCTTGGCAGCCGAGCGGAGCATAGAAGGACCGCCGATGTCGATATTTTCTATGGCATCTTCCATGGTAACATCCGGTTTGGCAATAGTCTGACGGAACGGATAGAGGTTTACACACACCATATCTATAAATTCAATGCCGTTGTCTTTCAGTGCCTGAAGATGGCTTTCATCATCCCTGCGTGCAAGCAATCCGCCATGCACCTTCGGATGCAGTGTCTTTACACGTCCGTCACATATTTCAGGAAATCCTGTTACATCACTGATGTTGATAACCTCCACATTGCTGTCACGCAAAAGTTTCATAGTACCACCTGTGGCAATAATCTCCCAGCCCAAAGAACGGAGTTGCTGTGCAAATTCCACGACACCGGTCTTGTCGCTGACGCTGATAAGTGCTCTCATATATTTAAAATTTAAATGGATTCTTATATTTATTCAGTATAACTGCTATTGTCCCAACAATGGGTACACAACTCACATTTCGGTAGTCCGATTGCATTTACAAGGTCATCAAGACGTTGGAACTTGAGCGATGTGAGTTGCAGATGCTTACGCATGATTTCTACCATTTCCTTATGTTTCTCACCATCCGGATTGACATATTTCATACATGTTTCATCCGTAAGATTATCGACACCCTCCATATCTCTGATAATTCTGCGGGCATAGAGGTCGTAAGTACTACGGGATGTAGAGAAGTTCAAGAATCGACAAGGGAAAATCAATGGCGGGCATGCGATACGCATGTGTATTTCCTTGATACCTGTATCGTGAAGTTTCACTATATTGTCTTTCAATTGTGTACCTCTTACAATGGAGTCGTCCATGAATACCACTCGCTTGCCATAAGTCAGTTTTTCATTCGGAAGAAGTTTCATTTTGGCAACCAAATCTCTCATCTTCTGGTTCTGAGGCATGAAACTTCGTGGCCAGGTCGGAGTATATTTCACAAACGGTCTCTTGTAAGGTACAACCTTCTGGTTGGCATAGCCTATGGCATGTCCGACACCTGAATCCGGAATACCTGCCGCATAGTCAATATCAAGGTCAGCATCATGGCGGGCCATAGCAGCACCGCTTTCGTATCGTGCATCCTCTACATTGATACCTTCATACCATGCCGAAGGATAGCCGTAATACACCCAAAGAAAGGAGCATACCTGCTTACGGCATCCCGGAGGAGTAACTTCACGGACACCGTCTGCGCTCATCTGTACTATTTCACCGGGGCCAAGGTCTCTTACAAAGCTATAACCCAAGTTCGCATAACTGGAGCTCTCACTGGCACAAACATAGCCCTTGTCATTCTTACCTATTGATATCGGTGTCCTTCCGAATTTGTCGCGGGCTGCATAAATGGCATGGTCAGTAAGGACAAGCATAGAGCATGAACCTTTGACATTGTTCTGTACATATTCAATTCCTTCTTTAATAGAATTACCCATACCTATAAGCATGGCTACCAGTTCTGTAGCATTAATCTCCGAGCTTGACAGTTCAGCAAAATGCATGCGCTGACTCAACATCTTTTCTGTGAGTTCTTCAATATTTTCAATGCGGGCTACAGTAACGACAGCATATCTTCCCAAATGTGAAGTGATAGTGATAGGTTGTGATTCACTGTCAGAAATGACACCTATACCCATTTGTGAGTCACCGAATCGAGGAAGTTCATCTTCGAATTTGTTTCTAAAGTATCCATTTTCCAATGAATGGATAGAACGGATGAACTTCGAACCATTATAGAATGCCATACCTGCACGCTTGGTGCCTAAATGCGAATGGTAGTCTGTACCATAAAAAACATCACTTACACATTCCTGACGTGATACACATCCAAAAAAACCAGACATAGCTTAATTAATAATTTGTTATACTTTTATTTATATTTTAAATCCTAAAAAAACAGTTATGTAAAAATAGTGCACTACATTTGCATGTAGCGCACTATCTCCTTTACCTGTAGGTAAATACACCATAATCTGAGCGTATAATCAACTCCTTATTTCCACCGCTCTCTTCTATATGCCCTACAATCTGGGCATCTATACCGAAGCTTTTCGAAATTGCAATGACTTCTTCTGCATATTCGGGAGAAATATACACTTCCATACGATGTCCCATGTTGAAAACCTTGTACATCTCATACCAGTCCGTCTGACTTTGTTCATGAATGGTCTTGAACAATGGAGGAACCGGGAACATGTTATCCTTGATTACACGGCAATTATCACCCACAAAATGAAGTACTTTAGTTTGTGCGCCACCGGAACAATGTACCATACCGTGAATTTCCGGACGTAGCTTGTCGAGCAGCTTTTTTACCAACGGTGCATAAGTACGGGTCGGAGAAAGCACCAACTTACCTGCATCTACAGGAGAGCCTTCCACTTCGTCTGTCAATGCCAATGTTCCGCTATATACGAGATCCTCGGGTACACCTTTATCATAACTCTCAGGGTATTTCTCGGCAAGATATCTTGAAAACACATCGTGGCGGGCACTAGTCAAGCCATTGCTTCCCATGCCGCCATTGTACTCCTTTTCGTATGTGGCCTGACCGTAAGAAGCCAATCCGACGATAACGTCACCCGGGCGGATATTGGCATTGTCAATCACATCACTGCGCTTCATGCGGCATGTAACAGTGGAGTCAACGATTATGGTACGTACCAAATCACCCACATCGGCAGTCTCTCCGCCTGTTGCATATACACCAATGCCCATTTCGCGAAGCTCGGCAAGGAGTTCATCTGTACCGTTGATTATAGCAGAGATCACCTCACCGGGTACAAGGAGCTTGTTGCGTCCAATAGTTGATGAAACAAGAATGTTGTCTACCGCACCCACACAAAGCAAATCGTCGATATTCATAATGAGCGCATCCTGGGCAATACCTTTCCATACGCTCAAGTCACCTGTTTCTTTCCAATAGAGATAAGCGAGAGATGATTTTGTTCCTGCCCCATCAGCATGCATGATATTGCAATACTCAGAGTCCCCTCCCAATATGTCAGGGATAATTTTACAAAATGCCTTTGGAAAAATCCCTTTGTCAATATTCTTTATGGCATTGTGTACATCTTCTTTGGATGCAGAAACGCCACGTTGCATATATCTTTGGTTACTCATGGGCTTTAGATTTATTGGCATGCAAATATAGCAACAAACGGGCGAGAAACATCAAGCTTGCTTGAATGTTTTTTACTGCGAGTGGAGTCTATATTCGCGATTTACTGCAAAAATACAAATTATTAAGCAAATGCCCATATAAATAGGGCCTTTAAATTGCTTGTATCGAGTAAATCCTATGCAAATACTACTTTTCTAAGAAGCTGTCAAGTAAAAGATTGCCGAGAAAGGCCAAAAGCAAAAAAGACAAAGACGCCAATAGGGCTTCGGACAATATTAGAATCCAAATCATCAAGTTCAATTGACAGATTATCGGAACAATTCCAACTACATTCTTGCCGGCAAAGGAGCACATGTACACGCAACCAGAAACATCAAAGAGAATAACAGAAGATTAACGGCCGTTCTCCCTAAAAGCGGATTCAGTCCAGCACCTTGCACTTGACATAACACCATCCAGGTTCTGTAATGCAGTAAAAGATAAACAGCAGGAACAAGCAATGACCATGAAGGAAGCACTGACCACACGGGAATCATGACTGCCATGCCTGATATGCCAGACAGCAGGTAGGCTATGCTCATGAATCTGCGGCCGAAAATGACAACCGTAGTGCGTTTGCCTACAGACGCATCATCTTCCATATCCCTGTAATTGTTCACTATAAGCACATTCGCCGCAAGCAAACCTACAGCAACAGATGTAGGCAATGCCATATCCACACACTCCCAAGTGCCGGTTTGAAGGTAACATGTGAATGTTACGGGAATTAATCCGAAGAAGACTATAACAGCCAGATCGCCCAATCCGTGGTGCGACAATGGATATGGGCCTGCACTGTAAGCCAAAGCAAACAACATAATCAGAGCACCCAAAACAACAAGCCACCAAGAACCGTATATAAGCATCACGCATCCTGCAATGGCCGCCAATGTCAAAGTGGCAAAGGTAGCCCTCTTCATCGCTTCAGGCGATATTGTACCCTCGGTTACTCCACGCCTGAATCCGGCACGTCCCTTCCGGTCAATTCCATTTTTGTAATCGTAGTACTCATTACCGAAGTTGGACGCTATCTGCGCAAGCATAGCAAACAGAAGACACAGCAAAGCCGGGACCGTCTTGAACGAACCAAGCATAATAGCACATCCGGTTCCGGCAATTACTCCAGCCACACTCACGGGTAGAGTCCTGAGCCTCATTGCCTCAATCCAACTTTTAATCATCGTTTTTCCTTTTTACCTACATACATCCTACACACACCCAATGTCAACGGAGTATGCTCTACCGCATCAAATCCGGCCGATTTCATTATAGAGATGAATCTGTCCGGTGCCGGGAAACGAAGTACAGAAGCCGGAAGGTATTCGTATGCTCCGCGATTTCCCGAGACAAGACCACCTATCGCCGGCAATATTTTCAGGAAGTATAGTTTGTAACACCAACGGACAAATGCATTTGTAGGAACCGAAAGTTCAAGTATAACGAGTTTTCCTCCGGGGAGCAGCACCCTGTACATCTCCTCAAGTCCAAGTTCCAAGTGTTCGAAATTACGCACTCCAAATCCCACCGATATACGATCAAAAGTATTGTCCGCGTATGGAAGAGCCTCACAGTCGGCAACATACAACTCAGCCGATACACTGGCTTTGCGTATCTTCTCCCTGCCTACCGTCATCATTCCTTCCGAAATATCCACTCCTATTACTTCACTGCCGTCAGACGCTTTCCTGGCAATCTCAATGGTGAAATCTCCAGTACCGCAAGCCACATCAAGAACCTTAAGCGGTTTAGCCTCGTCAATAATTTCACGCACAGCTTTTTTTCTCCAACCTTTGTCTATGTTGAGTGAGAGAATATGATTCAGTCTGTCATAGTCGGGAGCAATGTTGTCAAAAAGCTTCCTGACACCCTCTTTCTTTGCCATAATTATTTCTATTTTCTTATGATACAACAATATACATATATAAGCAGTATCACATTCATCAACAATGCATACATGATAGCCGGCAGAGCCATTTCTCCGCTATTGAAAACAAATGGAGACGATGCGATGGCTATTGCCTGAGCCGCATTCTGCATACCCACCTCTATCACTATTGTCCGTCTGGAAGAACTGCCGAGATTCCCAAAGCGCGACAGCCATGAACTGCACAGCATAGCAGTCGATATGAGCAATGCCGCCGAGAGACCGAGAACAGTAAAATGTTCTGCGATTTCCGCTTTGTATTGTAGGAAAAATATCAACGCCAACACTATTAATGCAGGAAAGGCAATCTTGCCAAGCACCATGCTTACTTTCAATGCTCCTGAAGGAAAATAATACCGGAATAGAGTTCCTATAAACATTGGAGCGAAAATAAGCACAAGGTTCTGAAGCAACAGTTTTCCTACCGGCAGTTCTATTTCAACCCCCGATATACCGGAAACAGCATTGGATACAAATTCCATAATAAAAGGCAAAGTAAACAATGTTATGACACTGCTTAATGCAGTAAGCGTAACAGACAATGCCACATCACCCTTTGCCAACATCGAAAAGACATTTGAGGAACTTCCACCCGGACAACAGGCAACAAGCACAAGTCCCATAAAATATACAGGTGGCAACTTCAGTACCCAAGCTACTATAAAGGCCAATAAAGGCAATATGATTATTTGCCCGAACATACCTAACAGCACCGCTCTCGGGTTTCGCGCAACATCAGTGAATGCCTTCTTATTCAGACTGATACCCAACAGGAACATCAGAACAATGAGAATAGGCATAACTATCCATACAGTATTCATAGAACTTTCATTTGAGTGTACAAAAATACCTTTTTGCCGCAACATATTCAAATTATGCCTAAAGGTAATTTGTGTATATTCAGGTGCTTTTCCTTTAATTGTTGTCGGCAATACAACTCAATGGCAAGCAATATGAAGTGTGTTTTACGACTTTTTACAGTAAAGTACAAAATTCTTGATTCCCGTCCCTACACATTAAACAATAAACGTTTTTGTCATGTCGAGCGAGCGAAACGACGGGGAATCTCAAAAATATCTCGATATAAGAGATCTCTCACATGCGTTCGAGATGACACAGCGGAGGACGTTACTCATTACACATTAAACGACATTGTCATCCCGAGCGAGCAAAGCGACGAGGGATCTCAAGAGCAGCATTGACAGAGATTCTTCACATACGTTCAGAATGACAGAGAGGATGTACCCCTGCTGTTTATTGGGCGGACCGGTGTTTCAGCCCCAAAAACAGCGTACCTGTCATCCCGAGCGAGTGAAACGACGAGGGATCTCAAAAAACGCGGAACAAGAGATTTTTTCGGGCAAAGCCCTCAACAACACGTCTCACACAAGGTTATTGACTTTAGCCTCTAAGAATAACCAATTATATCAATGTTTCCATTTAAGAAATAAAACATTACCGATACTTCACCCCGAAATAATCAAGCAACGCCTTGTAATTGTCCTGCGCCGTCAGGCAAGTGTCAAGCAGATAACCACGCACCCTGCTCCACTCCTGCAATCCGCGGTAGTGGAACATCTTCAGCTCGTCAGTAATAATAAAAGGCACAATACCGTTGGCAAGACACTCCTTGAACATCACAAGACGCCCTACTCGTCCGTTGCCATCCTGGAACGGATGGATGACCTCAAAGCGCTGATGCAGGTCAATTATATCCTCAATATTTTTCCTCTTTTTACCGTTATATTCCTTGAGCAACGCCTTCATCTCGCTGCGGACATCTGCCGGTGCTGTAGTGCTGTTACCGCCCACCTCATTGGGCAGAAGTTTATAATCTCCCACAGCAAACCACTCCTTGCGGCTATCCGATGTACCCTGCTTCAACAACAAGTGCAACTCCTTTACAAGAGATTCCGTCAGCTTCTCCCCCGCCTTATCAATAATGAAGTCAATGCAACGGAAATGGTTAGTGGTCTCTATTATGTCGTCAACACGAAGAGTCTCACCCTCCACACCAATGGTGTTTGTCTCAAAGATGAAACGCGTCTGCTCATGTGTAAGACGGCTACCCTCGATGTGGTTCGAGTTATATGTAAGGTCAACCTGTGTGCGGTGATATATTCCGCCCTTCAGCCTCGACTCCTTTTCGCGGCGTAAGACCTCCAGAAGAGGCGACACCTTCATCTTACGGTTCCTACGGAGCGGAAGCTCCGCATCGGCCGGCACGCTCCATGTCTTTCCGACAAGAACCGCACCTTCAATCTTTCCTACAGCACAATAATTACGTGCGGTACGTTCCGATATCCCATGCTTTCTGGCAAACTCTGCAACTGATATGTACTCCATAACTCCTTATATCTATCGGCAAGTTTTCTTGCAATTTCCTTTGCAAATGTATCATTTCTTGCCGATATCGGCAATAAATGACCAAAATTTAACCTGAGTTCAATATAAGTTCAACAGAATCGCGCACCTGTCATGCTGGAACGAAGTCAAGCATCCCAAGAAACACCGTAAGATACGAGATATCTCACATACGTTCGATATGACAGAGAGGATGTACCCCTGCTGTAGAAGGGGCGAACCGGTGTTTCGCCAAAGTTCATCAAAACCTCTTTAGTGTTTTCATTAAGGAATAGTCGAAATGACACAGCGGAGGCCTTTACTCATTAAACGTTAAATGCTACACAATCACATTACACATTACACAATATTTATTATGCCGAATTCAAGCCAACATCACTTATTTCCACAATTTTCCTCAAAAATCCATTTCTATTTGGATGAATTAATCTAATTTTACGGAGTTTATTTTATTTAAATAATTAATTAAAATTTTAAATATGGATTACAGTGTTCTATTCTGGTTTGTGCCTGCCGCGTCGGTGCTGGCACTTACCTTTGCCTGGTATTTCTACAGGCAGATGAAAAAAGAGAGTGAGGGCACCGAGCGTATGGCCTACATTGCCGAGGCGGTACGTAAAGGTGCAATGGCTTATCTGAAGCAGCAGTACAAGATTGTGACAATTGTGTTTGTCTCTCTTGCTATTGTCTTTGCCATCATGGCCTATGTGTTCAAGATTCAGAACGAGTGGGTGCCTTTTGCATTCCTCACCGGTGGTTTGTTCAGCGGCTTGTCGGGCTTCCTTGGCATGAAGACTGCCACATACGCATCGGCACGTACTGCCAACGCTGCACGCGCTTCAATGAACAGCGGATTGCGTATGGCATTCCGTAGCGGTGCCGTAATGGGCTTGGTTGTGGTAGGCCTCGGCTTGCTCGATATCTCGGTGTGGTATCTCATTCTTGACAGCTTTATCCCCGCCGACCTCAACAATACAGGCATGAAGCTTTGTATTATCACAACTACAATGCTTACCTTCGGAATGGGTGCATCTACACAGGCTCTCTTCGCCCGCGTGGGTGGCGGTATCTACACAAAGGCTGCTGACGTTGGTGCCGACCTTGTCGGAAAGACCGAATACAACATCCCCGAGGATGACCCACGTAACCCTGCCACCATTGCCGACAATGTGGGTGACAACGTAGGTGACGTGGCCGGCATGGGTGCTGACCTGTACGAGAGCTACTGTGGCTCTATCCTCTCATCGGCTGCACTCGGTGCCGCTGCCTTTGCCTCACAAGGCTCTGCCATGCAGACTAAGGCTGTCTTTGCTCCTATGCTCATTGCTGCCATCGGTATCGTACTTTCTATAATAGGTATATTCTCGGTCCGCACAAAGGAGAACGCCGACATCAAGAGCCTTATCGGTGCGTTGTCACGTGGAACAAACCTCTCTTCACTGCTGATTGTGGGTGCCACATTCGCAATATTGTATATGCTTGGTATCGAGAACTGGGTCGGTTTGTCATTGGCTGTTGTTGTAGGTCTCTTGGTAGGTATCGTCATCGGCCGCTCTACCGAGTATTACACATCACAGTCTTACGCTCCTACACGCAAGGTGTCTGAGGCTGGAAAGACAGGCCCTGCAACAGTAATCATCTCAGGTATGGGATTGGGTATGTTGTCAACAGCTATCCCTGTGCTTTCAGTAGTTGTGGGAATTATCCTTTCTTACCTGCTTGCTACAGGCTTTGAACTTGGTGCAGAGAATGTATCTCTGGGTCTGTACGGTATTGCCATTGCATCTGTAGGTATGCTCTCTACATTGGGTATCACATTGGCTACCGACGCTTACGGCCCTATCGCCGACAATGCGGGCGGTAATGCCGAGATGAGCGGTCTTGAGCCCGAGGTACGACGCCGTACCGACGCTCTCGACTCACTCGGCAACACCACAGCTGCCACAGGCAAGGGATTCGCAATCGGTTCAGCCGCGCTCACTGCGCTTGCCCTGCTTGCATCATACATCGAGGAGATAAGAATAGCCCTTGAGCGCACTGACCCCAATATACTCATCAACGGCAAGCCTCTCATGAGTGCAAACATCGTGGACTTCATGCACTATTATGACGTTACATTGATGAATCCTATGGTATTGTGCGGTATCTTTGTAGGTGCAATGATGTCGTTCCTGTTCTGTGGTCTCACAATGAATGCAGTGGGCCGTGCTGCACAGAAGATGGTTGCCGAGGTACGCCGTCAGTTCAGCGAGATCAAAGGCATTCTTGAGGGAAAGACCGAGCCCGACTACTCTCGTTGCGTAGAGATCTCTACACGCGGTGCACAGCAGGAGATGGTACTTCCTTCATTGCTCGCCATTGCAGCTCCAATCCTCACAGGCGTGGTGCTTGGCGTTCCGGGTGTCATCGGTCTTCTTATCGGTAGCTTGTCTTCAGGATTCCTGTTGGCTGTATTCCTTGCCAACGCAGGAGGTGCATGGGACAACGCCAAGAAATATGTCGAGGAGGGTAACTTCGGCGGCAAGGGCAGTGACACACACAAGGCTACTGTAGTGGGTGACACAGTCGGTGACCCATGCAAGGACACATCAGGCCCCAGCCTCAACATCCTCATCAAGCTCATGAGCATGGTTGCCATTGTTATGGCCGGCTTGACCATTTCTTTCAGTCTCATAGGATAATACACAGACTTTTCAATAAACCTATAGTGGGTGTATCAAAAAATGATTTGATACACCCACATTTTTATAAAAAAAGAGTACCTTTGAAGCCGACATAAATAAAAGAGTTATGCTTCCAATAGAAACACGAAACGAGATTATCAGACTACTTAACAGAGAAGTTGTCCCTGCTATGGGATGTACAGAGCCTGTTGCAGTGTCGCTGTGTACGGCAAAGGCCGTTGAGATTCTGGGTTGCGTACCGCAGAACATCAATGTAAAACTTAGCCCCAATGTGCTTAAAAACGCTATGGGAGTAGGAATACCGGGCACAGGAATGGTGGGCCTGCCTATCGCAGTTGCCCTAGGTGCATTGGTGGGACGCAGCGAATACAGCCTGGAGGTATTGAAAGACACCACTCCACAGGCTGTGGAGCAGGGCAAGCACATGATAGATGAAAAACGCATAAACGTTTCGCTCAAAGAGGGCGCGTGCGATGTGCTGCATATCGAGGTGGAGGCTGTAGCCGGTAACGACAAAGCCGTTGCGGTTATATCGGGCAGCCACACTAATTTCGTGCTCCTGCAGCGTAATCAGGAGGTGCTTCTTGACAACAGCAAAGCAAAAGAGACATCATGTGAAAGCAAGGCCGATGTTGAATTGTCTATGCGCAAGGTGTGGGAGTTTGCAACAGAGTCTCCCTTGGAAGAGCTCTCTTTTATCCTTGAGGCACGCAAGCTGAACAAGAATGTTGCCGAGGAGTCACTCAAAGGCCAGTGGGGACATTGCCTTGGCCGCACGATAAGCGGCGGTGCACGCAACAAAGTGTTCGGAGATACCGTCTTTACAAGAATGGTGTCATACACCTCTGCTGCTTGTGATGCACGTATGGGCGGTGCACAGATTCCTGTCATGAGCAACTCGGGCAGCGGAAACCAGGGTATTGCGTCAACGCTTCCTGTTGTAGTGTATGCCGAGGAGACAAAGGCATCAGAGGAGCAGCTTATCCGCGCCCTTGTGCTTAGCCACCTTACTGTAATATACATCAAGCAGAGCCTTGGCCGCCTGTCGGCACTATGCGGATGCGTGGTTGCCTCTACAGGTTCAAGCTGCGGTATAACATACCTTATGGGTGGCGGATACAATGAGGTTGCAATGGCTGTGAAAAACATGGTGGCCAACCTTACCGGAGTAATATGTGACGGTGCAAAGCCGAGCTGCGCGCTCAAGCTTGCAAGTGCGGTATCAACAGCACTCTTCTCGTCAGTGATGGCAATGGAGCACCACTGCGTGACCTCACTCGAAGGTATTGTCGATGACGATGTAGACAAGTCAATAAAGAACCTCACATCCATAGGTTCTCAAGGCATGCAGCAGACTGACAAGATGATTCTATCTATAATGACAAACAAGTAACCATCTATTGTTACATACAAATTCTCCGGCATCGCTTAACAAGTGGTGCCGGATTTGTTTAACGTGAACCTGTCATCCCGACAGAGCGTAGCGACGAGGGATCTAAAAAACAACAGCGAACATGTAATGCTGGAACAAAGTGAACCAACGGTCGACGCCCAAGGCATTAAGCCGAAGGGGCTGAAGTCAAACATCTCGCAAAATCGCCGGCTGAGTCTACTGAGAGATCTTTTACTTGTTTTGAGATTTATCCTCCTTACAGTCGTCGAAATGACAAGAATATGATTTCATTCAGTACACATTTTCAGATTCGCCGTTACATTCAGACGTGTTGTTGAGGGCTTTGTCCGAAAAATGACATAAGATGCGGAATTTGTCCTGCCGATATGAGGAATCTCAAAAAAACCGCGCACAAAAGCCTCCTATCCGTTGCCGATTTTTCCCCGCAACAGATTTTCAACTACCCCAGGCAGCTACACGACAAATAATCATTTTCAAATTTTGTGATTGCGGGCAAGATATATTATTTTTGTAGCTTATAATTGGGGTAATATGGTGTTACTCCGGCAAAAGAGAAGAAAGGTGGTATTCAATTACGACATATTGGTTATTGGTGCCGGGCACGCAGGATGCGAGGCGGCAGCCGCTGCGGCGAACATGGGCAAGCACACTTGTCTGATGACAATTGACATGAACAAGATTGCACAGATGAGCTGCAACCCTGCCATAGGAGGCATAGCAAAGGGACAGATTGTAAGGGAGATTGACGCTCTTGGCGGATACACAGGCATTGTGACGGACCGCGCATCGATACAGTTCCGTATGCTAAACCGCTCAAAAGGCCCTGCAATGTGGAGCCCGCGTGCACAGTGCGACAGAATGAAATTCAGCCAATATTGGCGAGAAGTGCTTGAAAACATCCCCAACCTTGAGATGTGGCAGGACATCGCCACAGAACTGATAGTTGAGGACGGAAAGGCAGTAGGTGTAAGGACACAGATGGGCGCGGAGTTCCGCGCAGTCTGCACAATCATCACCGCCGGCACATTCCTCAACGGACTGATGCACATTGGCAAGGTAAAGATTGAGGGCGGTCGCGTGGCAGAGCCCGCAGCGAAGGGCCTCACAGAGTCCATCACTGCACACGGCATAACAGCCGGACGAATGAAGACAGGAACACCCGTGCGCCTTGACCGACGTTCAATAAACCTTGAATTGACCGATGTACAGGAGGGAGACCATGACTTCCACCGCTTCTCGTACAGCAACACAGAGCGCTCACTGAAACAGTTGCCATGTTGGGGCTGCTATACCAACCCCGAGGTGCACAAGATCCTCAGCGACAGCCTCGCCGACTCTCCGCTCTACAACGGACAAATACAGAGCATCGGCCCGCGTTACTGTCCCAGCATTGAGACAAAGATTGTGACCTTCGCCGAGCGCGACAGACACCTGCTTTTCCTGGAACCGGAAGGCGAGACAACACAAGAGGTTTACGTAAACGGGTTCTCATCATCACTTCCAATGGAGGCGCAGCTCACTGCTCTGCGCAAGATCCCTGCGCTTGAGAACGCTGTCGCTTACCGCCCGGGCTATGCAATAGAGTATGACTATTTCGACCCGACACAACTTGGGCACACCCTTGAATCAAAGATAATCGAAGGACTATATTTTGCCGGACAGGTAAACGGAACAACCGGCTACGAGGAGGCTGCCGGACAAGGCCTTGTTGCCGGAATAAATGCTGCGCTCAAAATTGACGGCAAGGAGCCGTTTACACTGCGCCGCGACGAGGCATACATTGGAGTACTCATTGACGACCTGGTTACAAAAGGTGTTGACGAACCTTACCGAATGTTCACTTCGAGAGCCGAGTACCGCATCCTGCTCCGCGCCGATAATGCCGATGTGCGCCTGACCGAAAGATCATACGGAATTGGACTTGCAACCGAAGAGCGCTACCAGAGACTGTGCAGCAAGAAAAAGAAGATTGCAAAGCTGACAGAGTTCATTGAAAACTTCTCGGTAAAGGCCGACCTCATAAACAAGGGACTTGAAGAGTTGGGCACTACCCCACTCGTTCGCGGCTGCAAGCTTGCATTAATTATAGAGCGTCCGCAGGTGACAATTGAATCAATTGCGAACTACATACAGGCACTAAAGCGCGAGCTTGAAAAGCTAAGCGACGACAGGGATGAAATTGTAGAAGCAACCGAGATTGAAATCAAATACAGCGGTTACATACAGAGAGAGCGAGAACTTGCCGAAAGGATGATTCGCCTTGAAAACATCCGTATCAAAGGCAAGTTCGATTACAACAGCCTTGAGTCGCTATCGACCGAGGCTCGCCAGAAGCTGACAGCCATCAACCCCGACACTCTTGCACAAGCAAGCCGCATTCCTGGAGTGTCGCCAAGTGACGTAAATGTATTGCTTGTACTCATGCGGAAATAAACAATTGTTCCACGTGGAACATTACCTTAAAACAACAGATGAAATTGGAAAACGGGATGCACAAAGCCTCATTGCCCCCGCTCTTTTTAGTAACCATTAATAGACCTTAATAGCCTTAATAACCCTTAAACAACAAACATTATACAGCACAACCATGGACAAAGAATTACTTTTAAAGAACCTGAGAAACATACCCGACTTTCCTATTCCTGGAATACAGTTCAAGGACGTGACATCACTCTTCAAGAACCCTGAGTGCATGCGCGAAATGGACAATGCCCTTTACGAACTTTACAAGGATAAAGGCATAACAAAGATTGTGGGCATTGAGTCACGAGGCTTTGTCATGGCATCGGCTTTGGCAGTAAAACTGAATGCGGGTTTTGTACCGGTACGCAAACCCGGCAAACTTCCTGCAGAGACAATAAGCGAGACATACGGCAAGGAGTATGGCCGCGACACAATAGAGATTCACAAGGACGCAATCGACGAAAACGACATTGTTCTTATCCACGATGACCTATTGGCCACAGGCGGAACAATGCTCGCAGCATACAACCTTGTGAAAAAACTCAATCCGAAAAAAGTCATGATAAATTTCATCATTGAACTTGAGGGACTGAAAGGCCGCGACACATTCCCCGCAGGTACAGAGATTGATTGCCTGCTTACACTTGAAGGAAAGTAATGAACAAGGAGGAGAAGACAAAGAGGGACGAATACCTCAAAGGGATTGTGAGCAACCTTCCCGACTCGCCCGGCTGCTATCAGTATTTGAACGAAAGCGGCACCATCATCTATGTGGGCAAGGCAAAGAACCTCAAACGTCGTGTATCCTCATACTTCAACAAGGAACAGCAGACACTAAAGACCAAGCTGCTTGTTGCAAAGATTGCCGATATAAGATATGTTGTTGTAAAGAGCGAAGCCGACGCGTTGCTGCTTGAGAACAATCTCATAAAAAAACACAAGCCACGTTACAATGTACTTCTTAAGGACGACAAGACTTACCCGTCAATCTGCATAACAAACGACTATTTCCCAAAGATATTCAAGACACGCAAGATAGTAAAAGGAGCAGGACGCTATTTCGGTCCCTACACAAATGCTGGTGCACTGCACGCCCTGTTAGGACTTATAAAAGAGCTCTACCCTTTAAGGACCTGCAACCTCAGCATTACCCCGGAAGGCATTCGCAATGCGAAATACAGCGCCTGCCTGGAATACCAGATAAAGAACTGCTGCGCACCATGCATCGCAAAAATTTCAAGGGACGATTATCATAAATACATTGATGAGGTAAGTTCGATTCTGAAAGGAGATATAAAGATTCTGCAAGAGAAACTCCTGGATGAAATGAAGGAGAAAGCAATGAACCTCGAGTTCGAAAAGGCCGAAGAAATCAAGAAAAGATACCAGCTTATCGAAGGATTCAGGACACGTAGCGAGGTGGTAAGTTCGTCCATAACGAACCTTGATGTATTCTCAATCGAGAGCGATGAAAAGAGTGCATTCATCAATTTCCTGCACATAACCAACGGTTGCATAAATCAGGCATTCACCATAGAATACCAGAAAAGGCTCGATGAAAGCGATGAAGAATTGATTCTGATGGGCATAATAGAATTGCGCGATAGATTCGGCAGCAACGCCAAGGAGATTGTATTGCCGTTCCCACTTGAATTGCCAATCGAAGGAGCCACTGTTACGGTTCCGCAGAAAGGCGAAAAAGCACGCCTGCTGGCGTTATCAAGGTTGAATGTGAAACAGTACAGGGCCGACCGCATGAAACAGGAGGACAAGCTGAATCCTGAACAGAAAGCCACACGCTTGATGAAGGAGATTCAGGAGGCACTCCACCTTGAAAAGATGCCGATGACAATAGAGTGTTTCGACAACTCCAACATACAGGGAAGCGATGCAGTGGCCGCGTGTGTAGTATTCCGCAAACTCAAGCCGAGCAAGAAGGATTACCGCAAATACATAATAAAAAGCGTTGCCGGCCCCGATGATTACGCATCGATGCGCGAGGTCGTGATGCGCCGCTACAAGCGCATAATAGAGGAGCAGGGAGAACTGCCGAGCCTGATATTGGCCGACGGAGGAAAGGGACAGATGGAGGCGATAAGAAGCATTGTAGAAGATGAATTGGGTGTACACATTCCCATTGCCGGAATGGTAAAGGACGGTCGCCACAGGACATCGGAACTGATAATTGGCGACAGTTACGAGACTGTTGGACTGAAACAGAACACTCCCCTATTCCGCCTCATTACACAAATACAGGACGAGGTACACCGCTTTGCAATCACATTCCACCGCGACAAGAGAAGCAAACGGCAGACCGCATCGGAGCTTGACAACATAAAGGGAATAGGCGAAAAGAGCAAACAGGCACTTTTGCAGCACTTTAAGAGTGTGAAACGTATTAAACTTGCTGATACAGAAGAGATTGCGTCAATAATCGGGCAATCGAAAGCGGAATTGGTACAAAAGAGCCTTAAAAACGTAGATTAAAGAGTATATTTGCACAGATTATATTATGAGAGTACTTATACAGAGAGTAAAAAGAGCATCGGTCACAGTTGACGGAGAGCTGATATCGGAGATAGCACAGGGACTGCTTGTCCTTGTGGGAATATGTGACGAGGATAACAATGAGGACATTGAGTGGCTGACGAAGAAGATTTCCAATATACGCCTTTTCGATGATGAGAACGGTGTGATGAACCTGTCGTTGATGGACATTGACGGAGAACTGCTTGCAGTGAGCCAGTTCACACTTATGGCGTCAACAAAGAAAGGCAATCGCCCGTCATACATAAAGGCTGCAAAGCCCGACATATCAATACCCCTTTACGAGAGCTTCTGTAACGAAATGGAGATTGCACTGAACAAACCGATCAAAAGGGGTGTTTTTGGTGCAGATATGAAGGTTGATTTGCTCAATGACGGACCGGTAACAATATTCATAGACTCAAAAAACAGAGAATAAGATGACCATAAAGGAAGCACAGGAGCGCGTCGACCAATGGATAAAGGAGTATGGCGTGCGCTACTTCAACGAGATGACAAATATGGCAATCCTTACCGAGGAGGTTGGCGAGG
The DNA here is from genome assembly GCA_937906165.1 of uncultured Bacteroidales bacterium. GTDB lineage: Bacteria > Bacteroidota > Bacteroidia > Bacteroidales > Bacteroidaceae > HGM04593. Next base: position 19,840 of record CALCYA010000143.1, read on the forward strand.
TTGCACGCATTATGGCACGCAAGTACGGCGAACAGTCGTTCAAGGAGGGCGAAGATAAAGAGCTCGGCGATGAGCTTGCCGACGTGCTGTGGGTGCTCATATGCATAGCCAACCAGACGGGTGTGGACCTTACCGAGGCGCTGGAAAAAAACATCGGTAAAAAGACCAGAAGAGACAACAAAAGACATATTGATAATACAAAACTGTACAACAAATGAGCGAGAACCATGATTGCGGGTGCGGACATCACCACGCTGAGGAGGAGAGCAAGTATGACTTTGTACTTGCCGAGTACAACTGCACACCGAATGAGGAAGAAGTTGCAGCTGCAGTAAAGAGAATCATTGAAGAGAAAGTTGAGCAGAACAATACTGTTGAGGTAAAGAAATTCATCTTCAACTGCATTGACCTCACTACCCTCAAATGTACCGACAGCGAGGAGAGCGTGATGGCTTTCACAGAGAAGGTGAACCAGTTCGACGACAGCTACCCCGACCTCAAGAACGTGGCGGCTATATGCGTATATCCCAACTTCGCGAAGATTGTCAGCGACACATTACAGGTTGAGGATGTTGAGATAGCCTGCGTTTCGGGCGGTTTCCCTTCGTCACAGACATTCCAGGAGATAAAGATTGCCGAGACAGCCATGGCAGTCCATGAAGGCGCCACAGAGATTGACATTGTGCTCAACGTGGGCAAGTTCCTTAGCGGGGACTATGAGGGCGTATGTGACGAGATTCAGGAGCTCAAGAGCGTATGCGGCGAGAGACACCTTAAGGTGATACTTGAGACAGGCGCACTCAAGAGTGCCGAGAATATCAAAAAAGCATCGATTCTATCGATGTATTCAGGCGCCGACTTCATAAAGACCTCAACAGGCAAGGAGTCACCGGCAGCTACGCCCGAGGCTGCATACGCTATGTGCAGTGCCATAAAGGAGTACTACCAGAAGACAGGCATCAGAATCGGTTTTAAGCCCGCTGGAGGCATCAACACCTTGCACGACGCACTCGTGTACTACACGATAGTAAAAGAGCTCTTAGGAGAGGAATGGTTGAGCAATGAGCTGTTCCGTTTGGGTACAAGCCGCCTCGCAAACCTCTGCCTGAGCGAAATTGTAGGGAAAGAGACCAGATTCTTCTAAAGAAAGAGAAGAAACGATACAAATAAAGCACCCGCTCGCGGGTGCTTTATTTGTATCAGGCATAGTCTTATCCTTTTACTTTTCTCTTTGAATTACGTAATCGAGATATGCAACCAAAGCATCATATATATCCTGTGGAATATCATCAGGGAGCTGCTCAAGAGCCATTGCACGATAACGTTCGATAGTCTCGTTTGCATAAGCGATACCGCCCTCCTCTACCGACAACCTGATAAGCGTCTCTATCTCGGCATCATCGAGGTAAACCCCGCTTTTCAGTTTCTCTCTTATCGGTTCCAGAAGAGGATTGTAGCTCTCACGCAACACATAAAGTGCAGGGAGTGTTATCTTGCCCTCGCGCATATCACTGCCGGTGGGTTTGCCGACATCAGCCTTTGAATAGTCGAAGATATCATCCTTCATCTGGAAACACATTCCAGCGTATTTACCGAACTTTTTCAGGCATTCAGCAGTTTCATCAGGGAAGCCCGCAAGCAGACATGCACAAGCCGCACTGCATACGAAGAAAGAGGCGGTCTTGCAGTAGATGACATTCATGTAGTTCTCCTCGCTGTAAGTACCTTCACCCTGCAACTGTATCTGCATGATCTCGCCACGAGAGAGTGCTTTACCCAAGATGGAGAGTTCCTGTACAATATGATAATCGCACGTTACTGCGGCATTGTTGAGCGCCTGCGAGAAAAGATAGTCGCCTGTGAGCACTGCAATGTTATTTGTATATGCGACATTCAAAGAGGGACGTCCACGGCGTTTGTCGCTCTCGTCCACAACGTCATCATGGAGAAGACTTGCCGTGTGCAATATCTCAAGCGCGGTAGCAGCTGCATATATCTTTGTATTCAGCTCACCTGCTATCTTGGCAATAAGCATCAGGAACATCGGACGCATCATCTTGCCACGCGAATCCACGACATGCTTCAATGCATTGTCAAGAAGTGGATTGTCACTCTTGAACTGCGATGTGAAATATCTGGTGAAGGTCTCAAGCTCACTCGCAATGGGCTTTTTAATAATTGAAAGTCTATCCATCCCGCTACTCTACTTAAATTTGTCTTCTAAAACGCAAAAGTAATAAAAAAGAAACGTATAGTGGCAAAAATTGTGTATTTTTACGTATTGTTAGAATTTTATGGTAATGGAGAAACTGTTTTTACTTGATGCATACGCGCTGATATACAGAGCATATTACGCATTTATAAAGAACCCCAGGATAAACTCAAAGGGTTTCAACACATCGGCTATATTAGGTTTCGTAAACACCCTGGAGGATGTTCTCAAAAAAGAGAACCCCACACACATAGGAATTGCATTCGACCCCAAGGGGCCTACTTTCCGTCACGAAGCATACGAACAGTACAAGGCACAACGTGAGGAGACACCAGAGGTCATAAGGGAGTCGGTACCTGTGATAAAAGAGTTCATAAAGGCCTATAATATCCCTATTTTCGAGGTTTCGGGCTATGAGGCTGATGATGTCATAGGTACATTGGCAAAACAGGCGGAGAAAAGGGGAATTATTACATATATGATGACCCCCGACAAAGACTATGGCCAGCTCGTGTCGGAGACCACCTTCATCTACCGACCCAAGTATGGCGACAAGGAGTTCGAGGTTATGGGCATTGAGAGGGTAAAGGAAAAGTTCGGAATAGAGACCACCGCCCAGGTCATTGACCTTTTGGGACTGATGGGTGACTCGAGCGACAACATCCCGGGGTGCCCCGGTGTCGGAGAGAAGACTGCACAAAAACTGATTGCGCAGTTCGGCAGTATCGAAAGTCTTCTTGAAAGAACATCCGAACTCAAAGGAGCACTCAAGACAAAAGTAGAGGAGAACAAGGAGAAGATTCTTTTCAGCAAATTCCTTGCGACTATCAAGACCGATGTTCCGGTTGAGCTCGACATGGAGTTGTTGAAAAGAGAAGCACTCGACGAAGAGAAACTCACTACCCTACTCGATTTTTACGAGTTGCGCGCACTCAAGGAGAGAGTGAAGAAGACAAATCTTGCTCCTTCACTTTTTGATGAGACACCTGAGGTTGCAACGACACCTTCGTCCGGCAACAAGAAAAAAGAGCCGGATAACACTCCAATTCAAGGCTCTCTCTTTGATTTTTTCCCGACCGATTATCAGGACGGTGAAAAAAAATCGAGCCATTTGACGTTAAAAGAGGTGGAACACACATATAAACTCCTTGAAACAGAGGAAGATATCACCTCTTTTGTGCTTGCTGTAAAAAATCGACAAACTGTGTGTTTTGACACGGAAACCACAAGTACCAACGCTCTTGAGGCCGAATTGGTGGGTATCAGCTTCGCTTTTGAGGAAAATGAAGCATTTTACATCCCGATGCCGGCCGACCGCAAGGAAACAGATAAACGAGTTGCCCTGTTGAGAGAGATTCTCGAAAATGAGGAGAGCGAGAAGGTGGGACAGAATATAAAATACGATATTACCGTATTAGCCAACTATGGCATCGAGGTCAAAGGCAAACTTTTCGATACCATGATTGCGCATTATGTGCTGCAACCCGAGCTTTATCACGGCATGGACTACTTAGCCGAAATTTACCTGAATTACGATACAATAAAAATTGAGGAGCTCATTGGCGAGAAAGGCAGGAACCAGAAGAACATGCGCGATGTTCCCCCCACCCTTGTATGCGACTACGCCTGCGAAGATGCCGATGTCACACTCAAGCTGAAGAACATTCTGCAAGAGGAGCTCAAGAAAGAGGGGATAGAAGAACTTTTCTACAACATCGAGATGCCACTGGTGCCTGTACTTGCTTACATGGAGCGTAACGGTGCGCGTATTGACACAGCAGCACTGAAGGAGACATCTAACCTGTTCGGGAAGCGCCTCGCAGAGATTGAGGAACAGATATATTCACTCGCCGGCGAACCTTTCAACATTGCATCGCCCAAACAGGTGGGAGATATCCTGTTCGGAAAGCTGAAGATTGTAGACAAGCCCAAGAAGACAAAGACAGGACAGTTCGTTACATCAGAGGACGTTCTTGCACAGTTGCAGAACCGCCACCCTATCGTTAAAAATATTTTACAATACCGTGGACTGAAAAAGCTCTTGAGTACATACGTTGACGCACTGCCGGAACTTGTAAACCCAAGGACAGGAAAGATACATACATCTTACAATCAGACCGTGACCGCTACAGGCCGATTGAGCTCGAGCAACCCAAACCTGCAGAACATCCCCATACGTGACGAGGACGGCAAAGAGGTGCGCAAAGCATTTGTTCCCGACGACGGTTGTCTGTTCCTGTCGGTGGACTATTCGCAGATTGAATTGCGCATTATGGCACATCTGAGCGGGGACAAGAACATGATTGAGGATTTCCGCAGCGGATACGATATCCATGCAGCCACCGCAGCAAAAGTTTATAAAAAACCTATTGAAGAGGTAACAAAAGATGAACGTCGCAAAGCAAAGGTAGCCAATTTCGGCATCATATATGGTATATCCGTTTTTGGCCTCGCGGAGAGGATGAATGTAGACCGCCGCGAAGCGAAAGAGCTCATCGAGAACTATTTTGCTACCTACAGCGGAGTACAGGAATACATTGAAAAATGTAAACAAGATGCAAAGGCAAACGGATACGTGGAGACCATATTCCACCGCAAGCGTTACCTTCCCGATATAAACTCGCACAACGCAGTGGTACGCGGCTATGCCGAGCGAAATGCTGTAAACGCCCCAATACAGGGCAGCGCCGCAGACATCATCAAGGTGGCAATGGTAAATATCTACCGTCGCATGAAACAGGAGAATATGCGTTCTACAATGATTCTTCAGGTACACGACGAATTGAACTTCAATATAGTACCCGACGAAAAGGATATAATGCTGTCAATGGTTGTGGAGGAAATGCAGAACGCATTCGCAATGAGCGTGCCGCTAATTGCCGACCACGGCTGGGGCAACAACTGGCTCGAGGCACATTGATGAGACACACTGATACTCTCAAAATGGTGACAGAAACAAGTTTACATTTCGCAGTACGGAATTTATTCACTATCTTCGCGCCGAAAAATTAAAGAATAATTAAAATTAAAGTATTATATGGCTTTGAAAGCAGGTATCGTTGGCTTGCCCAACGTAGGAAAATCGACACTTTTCAACTGTCTGTCGAGCGCAAAGGCGCAGGCAGCAAACTTCCCCTTCTGCACTATCGACGCGCAGCTGGGACAGATAACCGTACCCGATGAGCGACTCAACAAGCTCGCCGAATTGGTACACCCCGGACGCATTGTCCCCGCAACTTGTGATATTGTGGACATTGCAGGACTTGTAAAGGGCGCAAGCAAGGGCGAGGGCCTCGGCAACCAGTTCCTTGGAAACATACGTGAGACCGATGCCATCATACATGTTCTGCGTTGCTTCGACAACGACAATATTGTACACGTCGACGGCTCTGTGAACCCTGTACGCGACAAGGAAATCATTGACCTTGAGTTGCAGTTCAAGGACCTTGAGACCATCGAGAACCGCATCAAGCGCGTCGAGAAACAGGCTCGCGTGGGCGGTGACAAGCAGGCAAAGCTCGAATATGACGTGCTGATGCAGTACAAAGAGGCCCTGGAAGCAGGAAAATCGGCCCGCACAGTGGTTTTTGAGACCGAGGATGAGCAACAGGTTGCAAAGAACCTTTTCCTGCTCACATCGAAGCCTGTGCTTTATGTGTGCAACGTCGATGATACATCGGCTGCAAGCGGCAACAAGTATGTAGAGGCTGTACGAGAGGCTATCAAGGACGAGAATGCACAGCTGCTGATTATATCGGCACAGACAGAGGCCGACATTGCCGAGCTCGAGAGCTATGAGGAGAAGCAGATGTTCCTTGAGGATATGGGACTGAAGGAGTCGGGTTGCGACCGCCTCATCAAGGCTATCTACACCCTGCTCAACCTGCAGACATTCATCACAGCAGGTGAGATGGAGGTAAAGGCATGGACATTCCGCAAGGGTTGGAAAGCCCCACAGTGTGCCGGTGTCATACACACCGATTTTGAGAAGGGCTTCATCCGCGCCGAGGTTATAAAGTATGACGACTACATAGCATACGGCTCTGAGGCTGCCGTAAAGGAGGCCGGCAAGATGGGTGTCGAAGGTAAGGAATATGTTGTTCAGGACGGTGATATAATGCACTTCCGCTTTAACGTATAACAGCCATGAACCCTTTGCACAGCGCAATCGTCTGGGACCCCTCGATAAGCCCGTTCTCTATACTCGGTTTTGAGGTACGTTACTATGCCCTCTGCTGGATGATAGGACTCCTTGCAGCATACTTTGTTGTAAGCAGAGTATACAAGAACGGCGGTATCAAAGAAGAGCTTTTCGACCCGCTTTTCTTCTACTGTTTCTTTGGAATACTCATAGGTGCCCGCCTGGGACACTGTCTTTTCTACGAGCCCGAATATTACCTCAGCCACCCGCTGGAGATGATTCTTCCCATAAAGGAGATTAACGGCTCGTGGAAATTCATAGGATATTCAGGACTTGCCAGCCACGGTGGAGTGATAGGAGTGGTAACAGGACTGCTGCTATATATACGAAAGACAAAACTCCCGTTCATGTGGGTCCTTGACAGCCTTGGTATAGCAGCACCGATATTCTCTGCCATGGTACGCCTTGGAAACCTCATGAACAGCGAGATAATAGGCTTGCCTACAGAGATGCCATGGGGCTTTGTATTCGTGAAGACGGGCATTACCGCCCCCTGCCACCCTGCACAGCTCTATGAATCGCTTGCCTATTTTGCAGTATTCATTGCCATAATAATACTGTACCGTAAGCACAAGGAGAAGGTAGGTACGGGACTTTATGCAGGTTTCACCCTGTTTACGATCTTCACATTCCGTTTCTTTGTGGAGTACATCAAAGACAACCAGGTTGCATTCGAGGACGGAATGCTACTGAATATGGGACAGATCCTCAGCATACCTTTGGTGATTGCAGGAGGATATCTCATCTACAGAAGTACAAGAAACAAAGCCTGAAAGGACTACTACATTAACGTGAGTTCGATATAAGCTAAATCAAATCGCGAACCTGTCATCCCGACAGA